>WFTS01000042.1 GCA_015485385.1 Kordiimonadales bacterium
GCCAAAAAGCGCGGGGCCAAAAAGCGCGGGGCCAAAAATTAACGCAGACGATAAGGTTAAACAATTACGTGAAACCTCAAACGGCTGCACGGATAAAAATAACAAGTAGCCAGCAGCATATGCTGGCACGACATTCAGGGTGTGTTTTCTGATGGGTGACAATAAAAACTTTATACTGTTTGCTGTGATTTCACTAGGGATCATGCTGGGCTATAACTTCCTTTATGCGGGCCCTCGCCAAGCTGAATATCAACGCCAGCAACAACAGCAACAATTTGAGCAACAAGAAGCCGCTCGTCTCAGTGCCGAGGCCACGCCCCAAGCTCCGCAAACTTTAGGGCAAGGACAAACGCCAACACCTCAAGCTTCTGAGGAAAACATCACATCAGCCGAAACTTTAGCGATGGCAGATGCGGGATTTGTACGCATTGAAACGCCTGAGCTTTCAGGCTCTATTTCCCTGCGCGGCGCCCGTTTCGACGATTTAACCTTGGTAAAGCACAAGGCTGACAACCCTGACAAAACCGCCTCGGACAAGAATGTCCAACTGCTGAAGAAATATGGCTCCGATGATGCTTATTACGCCAGCTTTAACTGGGCTGCGACACGAGGGGCCAAAGCAAGCGTGCCTGACGCATCAACGGCCTGGGCCGCCGATAAAAATCTATTAACTCCGGATAGCCCGGTGACACTGTCATGGGTTAATCCTGCGGGGGCCAAATTTCTAATGCGCATTGAGGTGGACGAAAACTTTATGTTCACCGTGACGCAAACCGTGATCAATGTCACCGATCAAGCGCTCACCATTGCCCCGTCTGCTGAATTGCGCCGCTTTGGCACACCAAAAACATCTAAGTTATTGATTTTGCATGAAGGCCCCATTGGCATGTTCGACGGGATTCTTGAGGAATCGCTTAATTACGACGACCTAAAAGAAGACGGTAATTTTGTCGGCAAACCAGATAAAAGCGAGGTCTTAACTGGCGGCTGGATGGGCATCACTGACAAATTTTGGATGGCCACATTAATCCCGAACAATAAGGATGTCATTCAGCGCGCACGGCTAACCTATGCAAAAGAACGCGGCATAGACACCTACGGCGCTGATTATGCGCAAGCCTGGCAAACCGTGCCAGCTGGTGCCACAGTTGAAACGACCAACCGCTTTTATGCGGGTGCAAAAATTGTTAATATTATCGACGATTATGAGACCACGCTGAAAATCAAAGATTTCGGCAAAGCAATTGATTGGGGCTACTTGTGGTTCTTCACGCGCCCAATTTTTGTAGGCTTGCACTGGTTATTTGGCGTGACAGGAAACTACGGCGTTGCGATCTTGTTGATGACCGTAATTCTAAAGTTGGGCCTGTTCCCGCTTGCTAGTAAATCTTATGTTTCCATGCAGCATATGAAGACCGCCCAGCCCAAGATCAAAGCCCTGCAGGAACGCTACAAAGACGACAAACAAAAGCTGCAACAAGAAACCATGGCACTTTATAAATCAGAAAAGATCAACCCAATGGCAGGGTGCTTGCCGATGATCCCGCAGATGTTCATTTTCTTTGCGCTTTATAAAACCCTGTATGTCACCATTGAAATGCGCCATCAGCCGTTCTTTGGCTGGATCAAAGATATGTCGGCCGCTGATCCTTTAACGCCAGTGAACCTTTTTGGCCTTATCCCGTGGGACCCACCAAGCATGATTGCCATCGGCGTGCTGCCGATTTTAATGGGGATTTCTATGTGGCTACAACAGCGCCTAAACCCACAAACCTCAATGGACCCCATGCAGCAAAAAATCATGGGCATGTTGCCGATCCTCTTTACCTTCATCATGGCGCAATTTAGCGCTGGCTTGGTGCTATATTGGACATGGAACAATATCCTGTCGATCGCACAGCAAAGCTATATTATGAAGCGCGAGAAGGCCCGTATGGAAGCCCGAGGAGGGGTATAACCCAGTGGGCGAGGCACCTTACAGCGACGAAGATTTAAATCAGGGCCGACTATTGTTTGCTGGCCCGGTTGATTTCCTAATGGGTGCAGTTGCCCTTGACGGCTTGCCCGCTGCTGACCGCCCAGAAATTGCCTTTGCCGGGCGCTCGAATGTGGGGAAATCCAGCCTTGTGAACGCCTTGACGGGTCGCAACACATTAGCGCGCACGTCAAACACACCCGGCAGAACACAAGAGCTGAACTTCTTCACCATCGGGTCCGAGATGGAGCAACCCTCTTATCTGGTGGACCTGCCCGGTTATGGCTATGCCAAAATCGAGCGTAAAAAAGTCCATGCTTGGACCCGACTGGTAAAAGATTACCTGCGAGGGCGGCCCAACCTGCGCCGCATCCTGCTGTTGATCGACAGCCGGCACGGCCTGAAAGAAAACGACCGCGAAATCATGAAAATGCTGGATGATGCGGCGGTAAATTATCAGATTGTTTTGACAAAATTAGACAAACTAAAAGTTGTTGAGCGCGACAAAGCGCTGGCAAAAGCCCAAGCAGATACCAAACCTTTCATCGCCTGCCACCCGACTGTACTGGCTACAAGCAGTGAAAAAGGTTGGGGGCTTGCTGACGTACGCGCGGAAATCAGCCAACTGACTCGCGTTTAATCCCCTCGTATCATTGTCCCACATACACGACAATCATCAGCTTGTTCGTAACCAATCGCCGCACCGTGCGTTTGTAAATGCGGGTGAGGGGCCAGCCATGGCAAATATACTGAACCCTTGCCTCTGTCAGCACACACCGATACCCTGAAATCAAGGGAGGCCTAAGTGCAGTTCAAATCAATCATTCCTTGGCGTTTAAAATTTCTTGCTAGCATCTTGTTTAGCTGGCGCTTTTGGGAGCGCTATTTTCAAGAAACAAAGCCTATGGGGCGTGTGCGCGCGCTTGCCCTGTTCGTAAAATGCTTTTTCTTACTTTCCAACCCCACGAAAGTAGACAAAAAGGCAGGCATCCTAAAGGTGCGCGATCTTGGAGATGTTTCCATCTATGCTTTTTCAGATTTTTACATTTTTCTGGAAATTTTTGTTTTGCGTACCTACGCGCTGGAAACATTAACACCCCCCAACAGGATTATCGATATCGGGGCTAACATCGGCATGTTCAGCCTAAGATGCCGACAGCTTTTTCCAAAAGCCCATATCAGATCCTTTGAGCCCGTTGCCTCAAATTTCATCAGGCTACAGGAAAATTTAGCCGGCAAGATGGACAATGTGAGCCTGAACAACTGCGGAGTCTCTGATCACCGGGGAACCGCCGATATTTTTTTGCATCCAATGAACAGTGGCGGCCATTCGCTCTTTTCAATTGAAAATACAAAAGCCACCGAGAAAGAAACTATTCAATTGGTCGATGTGAATGATATTTTTGATCAAACCTCTGAACCTATTGACATCTTAAAGCTGGACTGTGAAGGCGCTGAGCAGACAATCCTTGCCGGGCTGTCCTTAGAAAATGCCGCCCGCATAAAGACCATCCTAATCGAACCCATGTTCGGCCTCTACGACAAAGACACATTCCTGACGCGGCTAGAGGACTTGGGGTTCAAATATCATTTTTCAAACGACCTTCTTGTTGCCGTCAATCAAAATCCAATGAATAGCGCCCCTAATTGACAAGGCCTTCAAGCGCTGTAAGGCTTTCGCTAGACACTTGTTGAAATTGTAGCAACCGGTTAGCCAATATGGTCTGCGGCGCGCCGTCTTTGGCTTCGCCTTCCAGTGCCCTGCAAACTTCGCCTAACCTAAGCGCCCCAAAACTGCGGGCAGCACTTTTCAAGGCATGCGCCTGATTTTCCAATAACCGCATATTGCGGTCCTGCGCATAGGCCTGGAGCAAAATCTCGCTGTTACGAATTTCCTCTTTCAGGCTTTGTACCAAAATCACCGCCGAACTTGGGCCAACATCCTCTTGCAATGTCGCAAAAACACGTTCGTCTAATATGGGTATATTATCCGGCATCACAGGCCTTTCGGATGATCTGAAGCAATATCGGCAGATGCCGCCGACGTGCTCGGTATAGTCTCGGGCGCGGCCGCAAGACGAAACACGCCCTTCAAGCCTTCTGGCGGCACGACTTTCTTTTTACGAATAAAAACCAACTTTCCGCTTGAATGCAGGCCATTAGCCTCGCGGCGAATACGGGGCAGCAATTTACGCCAATCACTGCCCTCTGGTGCCAAGGCCTGCGCAATGTCGCGCGGGGCAACAGACGGTTTAGCCCCGATCTGAGACAGTATTTCTGATTGAATGCTACTATCTGCAACGCCCATGCCTCAGGTCCCCTTCAAAAATGCACATTTTAGCGCTTTTTCTTTGCTCCGCCATAAAAGTGCGGCTAGTGTCCCGGCCAACAACAAAGCCGCTACAGCAAACGAATGTGTGCAAATATGCTCGTCAGCACCCTAACTTAACAGCGGCCAAACGAAAACCCAAGACCAGACGTCATAGCCCAGAAGTAACCACACAGAAGCATCCATAAAGAACGTCAAGAGAAAGTAACACGCCCCATGAGCGATACAATGACCCCAGACCAAACATACCTTGAAGAAAACAAAAGCAAAGACGGCGTGAAAGTGACCGAAAGTGGTCTTCAGTACCGTGTGGTTGAAGCCGGTAACGGCGCAACACCAACCGCCGAGGATATTGTCACCGTGCATTATTCGGGCCGCCTTGTAGACGGAACTGAGTTCGACAGCAGCTATAAGCGCGGCGAACCGGCACAGTTTCCTGCAGGTCGCTTGATCCCCGGCTGGACCGAGGCTTTGCTGTTAATGAGTGTTGGTGACAAATGGGAACTGGTGATCCCTTCTGACATTGCTTACGGCGACGCAGGGGCAGGCGGCGTTATTCCCGGCGGCGCAACTTTGGTATTTGATATCGAACTTTTAGATACAAAATCCGAAGCCACTATGCGCGCCGAGCAAGATGCCGCGATGGAAAATTTCAAAAATGCACAATTCTCATACCTTGATGACAATGCAACAAAAGAGGGGGTCAGTGTTACAGAGAGCGGCCTTCAGTATAAGGTCTTAACGCAAGGCGAAGGAAAAACGCCAAGCGCCACAAGCCAAGTAACCGTACACTATGAAGGCAGCCTAACCACTGGTGAGGTTTTCGACAGCAGCTACAAGCGCGGAGAAACCATCCAGTTTGGCCTTAATCAGGTTATCCCCGGCTGGACAGAGGGTCTGCAATTGATGCAGGAAGGCTCAACATACGAGCTCTATATCCCATACAGCATTGGGTATGGTGAGCGCGGCTCTGGTGCCAGCATTCCGCCATTCGCGACCTTGATTTTCAAGGTTGAGCTTATTTCTGTTGATAGTTAAAGGGGCTTTAGATGAAACCCACCCTGAAATTGATCGCTTTGACGAGCCTTTTGGCGCTAGCCGCTTGCTCGAACGATAGCGACGACGAAAAAACTAAGAGCGAAACTCCAGCAATCGTTGAAGCGGATGGTCAAGCAACTGCCACACCAGATGCTGAAGCCCCTGCTGAAACCCCGGCTGAAGTCCCTGCTAAAGCCCCCGCTGCAAAAACTGCGAGTGAAAGCAAAGACACCGCTTACCTAAAAGACAATAAAAGCAAAGACGGCGTTCAAACGACCGAAAGCGGGCTGCAATATAAAGTCCTATCTGAAGGGGACGGCGCCACGCCAACAGCAGATGACTTTGTAACAGTGCATTATGCTGGTCGCCTGATCGATGGAAGCGAATTTGATAGCAGCTATAAGCGCGGCGAGCCTGCCACTTTTCCTGCTGGCCGCCTTATCAAAGGCTTCACCGAAGCGCTTTTGATGATGAAGGTTGGCGATAAGTGGGAAATCACTATTCCGTCTGAGTTGGCCTACGGTGAACGGGGTGGCGGCGATGTGATTCCACCAAACGCAACGCTGATTTTTGATGTTGAACTGCTGGCGATCAAGTCCGAAGCCGAAGCGCGTGCTGAACAAGAAGCGCAAATGGCAGAACTCAAGGCCGAATTTATCGCCGCCGAACAGTCATTTTTAACAGAAAATAGTGCCAGAGAGGGCGTAAAAGCCACCCAATCTGGGCTTCAATATAAGGTGCTCACCGAAGGCACCGGTAAAATGCCAACCGCAGAATCAAAAGTCACTGTCCATTATGAAGGCAAGCTTCTAAATGGAGAGGTTTTCGACAGCAGCTACAAGCGCGGCGAAACCATACAATTTGGCCTCAATCAGGTAATCCCAGGCTGGACCGAAGGTTTGCAACTGATGAAAGAAGGGGCCAAATACGAACTATATATTCCCTACGCGCTGGCATACGGTGAAAGGGGGCGGCCTAGTATTCCGCCCTTCTCAACACTAATTTTCACTGTCGAACTTATCTCGGTTGATAGTTAAAACAGGCACCAAAGCCCGTAACAACGATCTAAAAACCGATCAAAGATGAAATAAAGCGCTGTATCCAGCAGTGCAAGCGCGCCGAGAAACGGTAAAGCAACATATTTCAGACCCGCTACATAGGCGGCGAATGTTAAACGGGGTGGCGTGATGCGCCATCCCATTATAGTCTCTGCTTTCTGTCCCTTTTTCGGCTTTTGGCCACCTTTGGGGCTTTCAGATTTTATGTCTCTATTGTGTGGCATGGTGTGACAGTAACAAGCAGGAATGATTTTTACAAATGGCCTCAAGCCAGATCACGCTCGAAACTGCATTGATCAATCCAGCCAGTTGGCAGGATGCCGACCAAAATGCACCAATCCCCTTGCAGCAACATCCGGTTTACGGCCTTGCGCTAGAAGCATTTGGCGCACAAGCTAGTCAGCTTCACTTTATAAGCGGCGGCGAAACATGCGGCGGCGCCCTTTTGATCCACCGTAAAATTCTTGGGATTCTGCGTGTCACAACTCTGTTCAGAGGGCCGCTATGGCACAGCGCAGAGCTACCATTAACCACCAAAATATCTTGCTACAATACACTGCGAGACACCTATTCACCGTGGCGCTGGAACTTTCTGATAAGTCTTCCTGAAGCCAATGACGATCCTTCGACGCTCACCCACTTTAAAGCCGCCGGGATGAAGCGCATCATGACCGGCTTTTCAACCGCTTGGCTTGATTTGCAGCCCAAGGAAACACTGTTGCGGTCTCAGTTAAAAGGCAAATGGAGAAATCAGCTGGTAAAGGCTGAAAAATCGGCGCTTTCTATCAGTATTGGTGGTAAAAAATCCCATCAATATGATTGGCTTCTGGACAAAGAAAGCAGCCAGCGCAGTGCTAGAAAGTATCAAGCAACACCGCTTGGCCTTGTGCCAGCCTTTGTCGCAGCGTCTACGCCGAAATCTGGCACAAGCGTGCTATCGGTTGCCGCCATCCATGACCGGCGAAAGGTTGCTGGAGCCCTGTTTTTATTACACGGCAACAGCGCCACCTATCATATTGGCTGGGCAGGCGATGAAGGACGCAGCTTGAACGCCCAAAACCGCGTCGTCTGGGAAGGCTTGTTGGCGCTAAAGGCTAAGGGCATCAAGTTTCTCGACCTAGGGGGATTAAATACAGCTGATCTAGCGGGCATTGCGCGCTTCAAGTTGGGTACAGGAGCCAGCCCCATAACGCTCGCCGGAGCCTATATTTAAATCTGGCTAAAAAGACGGCGCAGCCTCCGTGGTTGCCCGTGCATCTGATGCCTCTGTCATCTTCACTGTGCAATATGGGCCCATGCAGATATTCCCTCTCAGGTCAGGCGTTAGGTCAAGTCGGAAGATCACACTGTCATCTCACCTTGGTATCTCACC
>WFTS01000043.1 GCA_015485385.1 Kordiimonadales bacterium
GGTGGCTGATCTCAGGGATAAGGCTGCTGGCCAAATCAGTGCGATTGCAATCAATAACCAGCCGACTATATTGCTGGAAAATCAACGGGGAGCTTAAATGCTCGGCGAGGCGGCGCGCCACCTGTTTGGCGCCCAAATCTATGGCGATATGTTGCCCCCAGCATTCGTCATTGAGGCCTAAATTGCCAAGTGCCGCCGGCACAGCTAATCCCGCATGCTCACACACCAGCAAAAAAGGCGCATTATCTTTGCCTTGCTCAACAACAACTGGCACAGGGTCTTTGGGACGCTGCAACAACATATGAATTCCCGCTTTATCTTTATCCTATTGTTAGGATAGCACCTGTGATGCAAATAAAACAATATTATTATAAATATATTATTTCGGTATATTTATTACGAAGCGGTTCTTAACTGGCCCTTTTATGTATCTTGGTTATGTATCTTGGCTATGTAACGGGCATAGAGGCCGGGCATAGAGGCCGGGCATATAGGTCGGGCATGTAAGCCGGGGTAACTAGGGCATATGATCTGGGCATATGATCCGGGTATATGATCTGGGCAGCCAACCCGAGCATATGTTTTCGCTACTGGCGAATTTCAGGCCAAAAGCCGTTTTGGGCGTTGGTCTTGTCGTTTGGTGTTGATCGTGACGTGCGTGTTTGTGGCGCGCGGATTTAAAGCTTTGTATTCGGTTTTTCTATAGGGCCTTCCGGGCGGGTCTCAATCGTTTGTACGTTGGTATCTTGGATAATTTTTTTGAATTTCTTCGAAACGATACGGTCGGTGATGAAGGTATCAATTTGGGAAATATGGCCAATGCGAACAGGCGCAGACCGCGTTAGTTTTGTGCTATCCGCAGCCAGAATAACATGATGGGCATTTTGAATTATTTTTTGGAGCACTTGAACTTCTCTAAAATCAAAATCCAGCAAGCTTCCATCTTCGTCAATGGCTGATACGCTGATAACCGCATAATCCACTTTGAACTGGTTAAGCGAATCGGATGCCGATTCGCCGACAATGCCGCCATCAGAGGGACGAACCACACCGCTGGCAATGATCACTTCAAACTTTGGATGCACGCGCAGTATGTTTGCAACATTGATATTGTTGGTAATGATCAGAAGACTATTATGCCCCTCCAGCGCTGTCGCAACAGCTTCGGTCGTTGTTCCGATAGTTAGCAAGATTGAGCTTTTATCTGGAATTAAACGTGCGACTTCTTGTGCGATTTCATTTTTCTCGCTGGCCGATATTTGACGTCTAATTTCATGCTCCATATTGGTGGTGCCTGAATATGGGACGGCGCCGCCATGTGTGCGCTGGATGAGGCGCTTTTCGCATAGTTCATTCAAATTTTTGCGAATGGTCTGCTCGGTAACTGAAAAATGCACGGCTAATTCTTTGACCGAGGCCTTTCGCCTGCTGCGTACGATGGACAGTATTTCTTCGAGTCTAGCTGTTAATATCATGGATCTTCTTTTTGGTTTCGATTTCTATATATTTATTTCGAAATATGACTTTATTTAGCGCTTAAACTCAAAAAAACTAGAAAACACATCAAGAATATAACAAAAAAAACGCCTCATAACCAAGTGTTTATATATATAGTGTGACCAGATGGCTTGGAAAGCACTGTATTATCGGTTTTGAGTGACAAATGCTCGTTTGACTTTCATTTTTCTTTCGTTTAATTCTCAATACGAACGCAATATGAAACTAGATCAAAATTATAGAGAAAAAAGAAATTGGAAGATTTTTCCGATATTTTTATCATTGGTGGGGGCATAAATGGCTGTGGAATCGCGTGCGATGCTGCGGGCCGTGGCTTAAAGGTTGCACTGTGTGAACAAGGGGACCTTGCCCAAGGAACATCTTCTTCTAGTTCGAAACTTATTCATGGCGGGCTTCGTTATCTTGAATATTTTGAGTTTCGTCTTGTTCGAAAGGCCTTAAAGGAGCGAGAGATACTTTTGCGGTTAGCACCGCATATTGTCCATCCTATTAGGTTTCTTCTACCGCATCACAAAGCTCTAAGGCCTGCATGGTTTATCCGGCTAGGTTTGTTTTTCTATGACCATTTGGGCGGACGCAAATTGCTTTCCGGCACCAAAATGGTGGATTTACAAAACAGCATCTACGGTGCTGCGTTGCTGAGTGTCTATAAAACGGCATTTGAGTATTCGGACTGCACTGTGGATGATGCAAGGCTTGTTGTTTTAAATGCTATGGCAGCAAAGGCTTTGGGTGCGCAAATCCATACGCGTAGTAAAGTGTTATCGGCACGGCGGGAAAATGGGTTTTGGGCGATTGAAATTCAGGACGTTCTTACCGGGGTTAAACGAACGCAGCGGGCAAAGGTCCTGATAAATGCGGCAGGCCCGTGGGTGGCGGATGTTATTGAAACGATAATTCAACCGGAGCTACAAGAAGCTGGGGCAAAAAAGCACAAGCCAGACGCAAAAGTGCGCTTGGTAAAGGGCAGCCACATCATTGTCCCAAAGCTTTATGATCATGACAGGGCCTATACGTTTCAGGGCGGTGATGACCGTGTTGTGTTCGCGATTCCATTCCAAAAAGACTTCACTCTTATCGGCACGACAGATGTGGATTTTAAGGGGGACTTGAGCAAGGTAGATATTTCTCCAGAAGAGGTTTCTTATCTGTGTGATTTGGCGGGAGAATATTTTAAATGTCCGCCTGCTCCCGAAGATGTGATTTGGCAATATTCAGGCATTCGCCCCCTTATTGATGACGGCAATAGTAAAGCGCAAGCGGCAACGCGTGATTATACTTTGAATTTAGAAGACAGCGTGGCTGGTCAGGCAGCTGTTTTGAATGTTGTTGGGGGGAAAATTACCACATATCGAGTTTTAGCTGAGGATGTGCTTGATAAGATAAAGCCATTTTTCCCAAGCATGAAGGGGAAATGGACCTCGGGTCAAACCCTGCCGGGTGGGGATATGGTGGGGGGTTCCATCAGCACGGAAA
>WFTS01000044.1 GCA_015485385.1 Kordiimonadales bacterium
CCGACAGTGCCAAACTTATTTTCTGGGTCGATGGGGTCACCGTAGCGGGATGTCTGTTTCGGCTTTGATAGTCCCTTCTCTTTTTCAAGCGCACTTTCCAGCTGTTTGCGACGTTTCTCGGTGGCAAAATATGATGGATCCATCAATTTTATGCCGCGTGTTGTCGCAAATTCTTCTGCTCCGGCGCATGAAAGCATTACATGGGGCGAATGGTCCATCACTTCGCGGGCCAGTGCGATTGGGCTTTTGATATGCATCACACTAGCCACAGCACCCGCATTTAGATCGCGCCCATCCATGATAGAGGCGTCCATCTCATTACCGCCTTCATGGGTGAAAACCGCACCTTTGCCGGCGTTAAACAACGGCGAGTTCTCCATCACTTGCAGGGTTGCCACCACAGCGTCTACAGCACTGCCACCCTCTGCGAGGATTTTTTGCCCGGTCGTCAGCGCTTCAGAAAGTTTGGCGCGGTATGCGGCTTCTTTTTCCGATGACATATTTTTCTTTAAAATCGTGCCGGCGCCACCATGGATTACAAGCGCATAATTTTCTGTTGCGGTTGCCGCCGTTGGCGAAAATGCAAGCAACGTAACAGCGATGATCATCATCAAGGCAGGGTTCAGGCGTATCATAATGGTTCCTTTCAAATATCAGCACGAACTGTAGCTTGCCAAGCGCTGTGCGCAACCAGTTTATAGTATTCAGGCATGGCTATTTGTGTTTGGATGCGGACGGTATTTGGTGTTACTATGCCTTTGAATTCAATGTTAAACACGGTTGCAAGCGGGAAGCTTCATGGGGATTATATGCGATTTATAGTGCCAATTTTGGCTATTATAGTGCTATCAGCGAGTGCGCAAGCGGCGGACTTGACCGCCGAAATGCACAGGACAACATTAGAGGGCTCAGGCGCGCATGTTGGTTCTGTAAAGATCAGCCAGCATGACTTTGGCACAACCTTTTCGTTACAGTTATCCGGGATGACACCTCTTTCGGAGCACGGGTTTCATGTGCATGCCAATGGAAGTTGCGGTCCGGCTGATAAGGGCGGCAAAATGGTGCCTGCGCTTGCGGCAGGTGGCCACTGGGACCCAGACCATACCGGCAAACATCAAGGCCCAATGGGTCACGGTCACAAAGGCGATTTACCGTTCATTCAAGCGGATAAGGATGGCCGGGTAACTGTTAAAGTTACAGCTGTCGCCATATCTGATGTTATGGCTCTAAAAGGTCATGCTTTGATGATCCATGAGGGCGGCGACAATTATAAGGATATCCCGAAAAAGCTTGGTGGCGGTGGTGCCCGTATGTTTTGCGGCGTGATAGGCTAAAGGATTGATTTCCCCTCATATGTGAAATCAGTGTGGCTTAGTGTCGCGGATGGAAAAAAGTCTTTGATGTTCACTTTGTAGTTTAGATATGAAACTGGATGCCAGAAATGAAGCTGGCGATATGATGAAAGGGTTCCTGATGAAAATAGTTGGTACACTGGTAGCGACAGCCTTGTTAAGTGTAATGCTGACGGCTTCGGCAAGCGCGAACGGCGACGCTGTTAAAGGTAAAAAGGTATTCCGCAAATGCCAAGCATGCCATTCTTTAGAGGCAGGTAAAAAGAAAATGGGCCCGACATTGGCGGGTATTATCGGGCGCAAGGCAGGCTCGATTGAAGGCTACCGTTATTCTAAAGTCTTTAAATCGACAGATGTTGTCTGGGATGAGGCTGCTTTGACCGCTTATTTGAAATCCCCACGGAAGTTTATGAAAGGCACCAAAATGGCTTTTGGAGGTCTGCGTAAACCTGAGGATATTGAAAACCTGTTAGCCTATTTGGCTGAAGCCACAAAATAAGCCACTTTTGGCAGTGAAACGATTAAAGGCCCGTTTTTAAACGGGCCTTTAATATATCAGAATATGAAATCAACCTCGGTCAGTGAATTGACCGTAACATCCACCAAGAATATGCTGTCACCGCCGCCTGTATCTATCAATACGCCAGATTGGCCATTGATGGTTGCAGCTGTGGCCGCAGCTTGAACGTCAGCAATACTTGTGAAATCTGTAGTGGTGGTGCGAAGCCGAAGTGTGTCATCACCGATGGCGAAGTCGGTTATAATGTCGTCCCCGTCCCCGCTGCTGAAACTGAAGATATCTTTGCCGTTGTCGCCGGTAAGAGTGTCATCTCCGCTGTTGCCGCGTAGAATATCAGCCCCATTCCCCCCAGAGATTACATCATCGCCTGCGCTGCCGTAGATAAGATCAGCCCCGTCGTTGCCGCTGATAGTATCATTACCATCGCCGCCGAAAAGTGTATCTATGCCTATCCCGCCTGTGATTTCGTCGTTACCACCGCCAGCGAAAACTAAATCATCGCCTTCGTTTCCGATGATAGCATCGTTGATGTCAGATGTGTTGCCACCAGTTTTCCCACCGAAAAATATATCATCGCCCAGACCGCCAATGAGGCTATCGTCGCCGCTACCGCCGAAAAGTGTATCATCACCGTTGGCGCCGTTTAGAGTGTCGTCTCCAGCATTTCCAGTTAGGCGGTTATTCACACTGTTGCCGGTTAGCAGGTCATCGCCGTCGGCCGCGATTAAATTTTCAATGACCGTCTCAGGTGAGACAAAAACGGTATCCGAATTTGTGCCCAGCGTTGTGGAGCCTTTGAAGAAGGTGATTGTCGTTCCGACATCAATGAAGCGCCCATTTAAAAAGTCACTGTCAGGGCTTAGATCGATGGATACAGATTTACCCGAACCGGTTATCCGGATGGTATCGTTACCGCCAAGATCAAAGATGGTTTCCCAGTAATTGGTGCTGAGGTTGAAAGTATAAGTATTGTCACCCCCGTTGGCATCATCTCTTGCGCCGTACAGAGACCGCAGTGCCAATATGTCGGCGTAGGAAAAATTTGTTGGGCCTTGGGATGCGGAATTAGCATTAGGGAAGAAAGTGGATTTGAATGATGGCGTTAATAATGTGAACTCAAAGCCTGCAAATTCATCCGGAAAAAGGTTTTCCTGAGCATGTGTTAAGCCAAGTGCATGGCCTAACTCGTGCAGGGTCGTATCTGGCAAGCTTTTGTCAGAGGCGATCAGGTCCTCAAAAAGGAAGATGTCCCCAGCAGATGGGAAGCGACTAGGGAGGGCAGCAACGCCCAAAACATTTCCGGAATCAACAGAGTTGCCAGATAGCCGAAGTGTGCCAAAATCTATGCCATCTTCAATGATGAGTGAAAATTCAACATTGGCAACGGCACTGGCCTGCGCCAACCCTGCTTCGAAGATCGTTCTTGCTTCGGCAGACACTGGGATATTTGTCAGCGTTAGGTCTGTGCCGTCTTCCAGCTCAAAGGATTGTACAAATGTAGCTTCCAGCTCTGGAAAACTATAAGTAATACGCGTTATACCGTCTTCATCTGGGCTGTAAACTTGGTTGCCTGTCAGGCCGTCAACAAGATCGGTTCCTGTGTCGGTCACTGACACTGTTGTTACAGGGTCAGGGCGAGTGGAAAGCGATTCTTCAGCTACATATAATGTGTAGGTGCCTGTGTCGATTTGGCCCGTATTATCGAAATGAGAAACCGATACATAATATGTACCTGAGACAGAAGGCGTGAAGATAATTCGACCATTTGTCGCAACGCCTCCGTCATCATTCAGTGGGGCAACCGATACATTGTTAGAATCGAAAATGCCGCCTAAGAACGGATCTTCCAAAGTTCCGGATGCGGTAAGCTGGCCTTCAAGATCAAATTGGTAGGTAACCCCTGCCTCCAGTTCTACCGAGACAAAATCAATATCCCCTTCAACCTCGATATTTCCAGTAACGCTTCCGCCTACTTCAACGCTAACTTCAGTCTCTATACTGCCGGTTGGTTCATCATCCATATTTTATCGTGCCCCCCTTGTTTTGGTGCCCACACATGTTGTTTTGAAGCCCCCACTTTTGCGAAGGTTATGTGTGGAATTTCATTTTAGCCAACAACCATAAGCAAAGAGGTCTACAAAAGCCACACAAAAGGAGAGCGTAGACAAAGGCGTAATCCGTAGATTGGTGAGAAATGAAATTATGATTTTCATGGAAAATATAGCAATATATTCAGTGTGTTAAGCATAGGTGTATTTCATGGGGGTAGGCGGGAGTATCGCTGCTGTAAACCAGTTTTAACGAACAAGTGACCGCCCAAATGCATGGACGATTGCGCCTCTTCCAGATTAAAATGCACAGAAAAGGCAGACGGCACGATCATAGGTAAGGGCTGAAGCTTTGGGGGATCAGCTAGATTTTTTGTCCGGATAGATTTTATCAACCGTATCTTTAAAGCGCTGTATCATAGCAGATACATGGGACAATAATTTATCAGCGGGCGCTATGGCATTATCAAGAAGATGTTGCTCAATTAGCTTAAAGTGCCCGGCCAGTTCAATGGCGCCAACAGAACTAGCAGCCCCTTTTGCAGCATGAACAGCCTCACGAGCAGTTTTCAAGTCGTCAAGATCAAGGGCTTCTTTGGCCTCTACTGATTTGTCCACTAGCGTTACATTGAAGCGGTCAACCAAGGTCATGCCTTCATGCCAATCTGTGTCGAATATAAAAGCAATTTGCCCAGGATCAAAAATTTCTGAGACGGTCGGCGTGTCTGCTTTTTCTTGTGATGCATGGGTGCGGCGCCGAATATTTTTGGCCCCTTTTTTCCCGAGGGTTTGGTCTTGTGCCGAGCTTTCAGGCTCCTCTGCGCGGCGAAGTTGATCGGCAGCGGGCAACCAATGACAAATTGTGGCTTCAAGCTCTACAAGTTCGATCGGCTTTTGTAGGAAGCCATTCATGCCAGCCTCTGTGCATTTTTCTTTTGTTTCAGGCAAAACGTCAGCACTGAGAGCAATGATAGGAACATGACGTGCCTTAGAGTTTTTCAAGGCGCGGATTGCGGATGAAAGAGCAAGGCCATCCATTTCTGGCATATGAAGGTCGGTTAAAATTAACCCATAAGTGTCTTGTTCGAACATTGACAAAGCTTTTTGACCATCGCTTGCAAGGTCAAAGGCAAACCCTAAGTGCGTAAGTGTTTTTTGGATTACCAATTGGTTTACCAAATTATCTTCTGCCACTAAAATCAGGCTCCCGTGGGATTTGGCAAGGCTTCTATCCGGAGCAATAAATGTAGGAGCAAGCGGCCGCTTAGTTTTATTGCCTTGGACTAAGTCATGTTGGTAAGCGTCAGCTAGTTTGCGTAAAATGTCTTTGGCGATCGCTGGTTTGTTCAGATTTCCAGAAACTGGGAAATTGAATTTCTTTGCATCAAATTGATTACAGTAGGGCTCCATAATGATGGCCCGGCTTTCTGTTTCCCTTAGTGTTCGCGCGACCAGCTTTTGTGCGATTTCATCGTCTGACACCATAGCAGAATCTAGAAGCATAATCGCGTTATGCGGTGTTAAGGCTGCGAGATCATCGGTGCGCCGGGCGACAATTACTTTCGCGCCTGCGCTTTCTATCATGTCCGTGAGGATATTTTCTGTCGCAGCATTCACCCGCAAGACCACAATATGACCAGAAAGATTTATGCCGGACCGAGGAGCGGACCGACTATTGCTTTTGAAGGGCAACTTGAAGGTAAAGATCGAGCCTGTGCCCGGAACACTGGTTGCTTTAATCGAGCCGCCCATCAATTCGGTTAAGCGTTTACAAATGCTCAGCCCAAGGCCTGATCCCCCATAGCGCCGTGCGGTTGAAGTTTCGGCCTGTTCAAAAGCTGTAAATAATTTAGGTAGGGCTGAGGCATCAATGCCAATGCCCGTGTCTTGGACATCAAACTGCACTTTAAGTGCGCCGTCAGCCGTTTTACCAGCGGCTTTAACACGAAGGCTGATCGCTCCAAAATTGGTAAATTTCTCAGCGTTTCCTATCAGATTAATCAAAACTTGCCGTAGGCGGTTTGGATCCCCTTCTAAGATATCTGGTACATTTTGTTCAATGTCTAAGATAAATTCGATACCACCACCTTGGATTTTAGGGGCCATCAGATCAACAACGCTTTTGATCAAGGCGCGCAAACTAAATTGAGTGGTTTCAATGGCTAATTTGCCAGATTCTATCTTCGAAAAATCGAGAATATCATCAATGATGGACAGCAAAGCCCGTGCCGATTGATTGATAATAGATGTCATATTTGATTGTTCGCTGCTCAGGTTGTTTTCCTGTAAAAGCTGCGACATAGAAATAATACCGTTCATCGGCGACCTGATTTCATGGCTCATTGTCGCTAAGAATTGGGTTTTGGCTTCTGTGGCATCTTCGGCTTTTTCTTTGGCTTCCTGAAGGGTTTTTTCTGCTAAAATATTATGTGTTACATCCACGATGATAACTTGTGTCGCGGGTTCCCCGTCCCAATAAATAGCCGTTGTTGCCATATCAACCCACCGGTCATCACTGCCGTTTGATGCTGGGATTAGGACACGGTTAAAGGTACGTATTTCGCCAGAATCTGGTTTTTCGAATACGTCTTTAGGCAGTTTGGAAACGACAGAAGATAAATCGGTTTTGCTGCCGTCCTCTTTTAGATCAAACATTTTGATCAAGGCCTGATTCCAGAATAAAGGCTTTCCGGATGCAGAAATAAGAATTGCCTGAACCGATCCCTCTACAATATCCCGAAATTGTTTTTCGCTGGTTTGCACATGCCTCTGGCGACGGTCAATTTCACCAATGAAATAGCTTACCGACCGTCCGATTTCAGCAATTTCATCGCGTCCGGTTGTTGGGATGTGCGCTTTAACACCTTCTGTGCGCGCAATTACGGCGGTGTTTAGCTTCAGTAGGCGTGCTGTGACCAAGCGACTAATATAAAGATAAACAGCCAACGCGATAATAAAAGCCGCCCCGCCTGCCATCAAAAGATATTGAATTTGCCTGTGTGCCAGCGTGATCAATTCATCCGTATTGGCGTTGGCCCGGTCGTTTATGGCTTCAGACAAAACGGATTTGGATTTAACCATTTCATTGACTAAAACCTTCATTTGCTGCGCGATACCGCTGGTTCTAAGCCGCATCTGAAGAGCAGATTTTGCCGCAGGGAACAGGCCTTTTTGATCGAATAAATACCGCTTTAGGTCGGCTTCCGCATTGATTTGGAATGCAAGGATTTCAGGATTATCTGTAATGTGTAGCTCACGGAGCTTGCGGGTTTTGTTGCGAATTTCTCTTTGCAAACGCCGGACTTCACGCATGCGGTTCAATTGCGTGGTCTGCAAGCTTTTAATCGTGATTAAAACGATATCAGCCTGCCAATCAGAAAAGGTTTCACGCTTTGATTTTTCAGAGGCCCCAAAATGAATCTCGTGCAGGCCCTCGGTGACTTGCGTCGTATAGTTGCTAAGTTGGGTTTCTGCTGTGCGAATGGTCACAAGCGCATCTAGGTGCTGCGATTTATACTGGTTGAGGTCTTCAATAGAGCGTCCAAGAACTTGCAGCGTGGCATCAAAGAGTTGATCACTTTCTTGGGCTTCTAATTTTGCGGCTATTAGGGCTACGCGTTTAAGGCCTTCTCTGCTTTCTTCAATGTTGATGCGGCGTTCTGCATGGCTGGAAACTCGCGCAAGCTGGACCGCACTCAGAACCACATTGTCTAGTTCCGTGTTTAGGGTTGCCACGCCAGCCAAAGCAGGTAGCGCTGTGGAGGATAAATCAACCACACCATCTTCAAAGCGTTTCAGGGAATAATAGGAAATAGTAACCAGCGTGATTACAAGCGCGACAAGGACAAGAATCCCCATCGTAATGCGGGCGTTAATGCCAACTTTTATGTTTTGTTTTGTCTGCATATTTTTATGTGCAGGCCTCAAATTCGTATGGATATTTTGATCATTTTGTCGCTTTGTTAATCACTAACCGACCCTCAATTTTGGGTTGGATTTTAGGGAGTGACTTCAAATATGTAGCAACGACTTCCCATAGTAGCTTGCCAGACCCAGGTTCTGTCAAGCGGTGGCTTTCTTTTAGCATAGTAAAGCCGTCACCGCCTGCTGCAATGAAATTCAGTGTGCCAAGACGGTATGTTTTACTGCGTACAACTGGCACATCATTGATCAAAAGTGTGGTAATGCGTGCGCCTTTTGGGCGGCTAAGATCATAAATAACGTTCATATTGGAAACTTGTAAAAAGCAGCCATCCATTTCATCCCGGCAGCCAATACCCCATTCTAAAGCCTCCAAAAGTTGTTCGCCGGTGACTTCAAACAGTTCAACAGTATTGTTGAAGGGCAGCTCCATTTGAATATCTTCGCGGGTCAGCATCTGACCCTTTCGGTAATATCTGTTGCCGCGTATGCCACCACTATTCAGGATAGCAACATCAGCATGTGTGGCTGCGCGTACAGCATCGGCCACTAAATTTCCGAAGGCACTTTCACCTGTGCGCACCTGGTCTTCCATTGTATTGAAATCGCTGGTGGTTATTCCAATTTCTTGTGACAGCAATAGCTCAAGGCGGTCCGCGTAAGATTGGATTACAGATTGTAATTCAGGATCCTTCTCTTGGAAGTGAAGATCAATAGATTTCAATTCGCTCTGAATTTTATAGCCAGATTTGGCGGGAACTTTTTCAAGTGTCAGATCAATAAGGCGGCCATCTAGTGCCCCGTCTTTTATGATATGCCCCCCAGCATCAGCGGAAACAGGGCTAACAAAATTATGTGCATATAAAATGGCATCAACTGTACCGTCAGCTGTGTAAAGCGACAAATCGTCAAAATCCGTATCGGCGAGTAGAACAATAGCATCTGCACCACTGGCTTTTAGTTCGGCTACATTTTGGCGCACGGCTTTATCAGTGGGGACGGCAGTTATTTTTTGGGCCCCATACTGGACGATCATATTGGGTGAGGTCAGCGCTACAAAACCAATTTTAATGCCGTCCATTTCAACTAGAAGGTTGGGTTCAATGCCCTCTGGAGACACGTCCTTGTTTTTTTGAAGCAAGTTGGAGGCGATGAAGGGAAATCCGGCGGATAAGGCGCGCAGAGTAAATTGATCCTCTGTGTAGGAAAACTCTCGTTTGCCGACAGCCATTAGGTCGGGCTCTAGCATGTTGAGAACATCAATCATGTGGGCGCCGCTATCTAGTGCCCCTAAAACGGATGGCCCAAGCGATGCACCGCCGTGAATGAAAAGAACATTGTCATTTTGTTCTCGTGCTTTGCGCACAACCGTCGCAACATGCGCGAGGCCGGGGCGCTCCCCTCCACGGATGATCTCAGGCGTCGAGGAATAATAGAGGATGCGAACTTGTTGCGCAGCCAAATCCGGTGAAAAAATCACGGTGACCAGAAGAACCAATATGGCTTTAAAAGGGTGGGTCAATTGTTCAGCCATTCCAATAAAATGTTCATCAACTATCGCGCGTATGAAATTTCACACACAAGCGGCCTGCGGTCTAGTAGGAACTTCTTGAATTCATACCATTTGACTATTCGCAGAGCCTCTAAATTGGCAGGCTAAGGTTAACTAACCATTTATAAAATTGGATTGGGGCCTTATTTGCTATCACTTTTTTGACATATGGTGGCGTCTGTAAAAGGCACAGATTGCGCTAACTTTCGCATTTTATTCGCAGGCATTAGAATTATCACGCGTCTTAAATTTAGCTGGCCAATACCAAGGTCTCGGCGCGCACTGTACGCACAGTGATGATTTGGCGTAATTTATTTAAAAGGACATTGGCGTGTTGTTCTTCAATGTCGTTGCAATGCAGTTCGATCCACTGAAGCCCGTCATCGGTTTTTTTGGCGAGCAGACTGTCACAGGTAAGACCGCGCAACGTGAAAAGTTCAAGGACGCGCGATAATGTATTTACTTCATAGTCTGCTTGCACTGAAAAGCGGGTGCGGGTTTTTCCTGTCAATACCATGATATTTATCCTTTTGCTCCTGTCTGGGCTGTTTTTCGACAGGGCGCTACGCTAGGGGGTGTCTTCATTTGGATTAATATAAACCATTCTAAATGGAATTTGCTTCCTATGGATTGACCGAACGCGGAAGATATGAGAATTTATCCCGTAATTTGATAATTTTAAGGAATTATATCTCGAATGATTGATGAATTAAATGCACGCATCCTAAATGAAATGCAATCCGATGCTCGGGTACCCCTTGATGAGTTGGCTGAAAAAGTCGCCTCTAGCCGCTCGGCTGTGTGGCGTCGTCTGCAAAAGCTTGAGGCTGATGGGGTGATCAAAGGACATACTATCCTTCTTGACCCTGAAAAGGCCGGCTTAAGTGTTATGGTGATTGCGCAGGTGAAAATGCAGGCACACAGCCGGGATAGCCTACCGCACTTCACTGAAACAGTGCGTAATTTTAAAGAAGTGGTTGAGTGTTATACTTTGATGGGTGAGGTAGATTTTTTCCTGAAAATTCGAGTGAAAGATGTACAGGCCTACGAAGATTTTTTCTGGAACAGCCTGTCACAAATCGAAGGGGTGCGCGAGATCAATTCGTCGATAGCCCTCACCGCTTGGAAGGATACAACTGTCCTTAATGTCACGGCCCCTTAAACGCTGAAATCCTGTTGCGGCCCTGTGGGTTTTAGCGTATAGCCGCAGGTGATGGTTCCTTTCGGATATCCGGGAGGCTAAGAGGGAACACGGTTACCCTAGACTAATACTTAGGTTAATCCGTGGCTGTACCCGCAACTGTATGTGGTGAACGCTCTGTCCAACTGCCACTGGCACACTTTGTATGTGTGCTGGGAAGGCGGGCAGGCGTGGTTGATCCACAAGCCAGGAGACCTGCCATCACGTCGCCCCTCTGTCGGCCGGGTTAGCCAAACAGAAGCGGATCTCCGTGATGGCGACAATCTTGTCGCTGTGTGCGGAGATTGTCCAAAAGATCAGACAATCTTCCAATCAGCTTTTTAAATGTCCAGCAAAGCTGGCGATTAATTGGATAGATTGATGACTGATACATTAAAAATTCTCCTTCTTGGTTCTGTGGTTTTATCTCCAACAGCAGTATTTGCCGAAGAAACGGCAGATGTTGAAGCTGAGGCCCCGGATGAAATCGTTGTGACGGCCTCGCGGCGTGAACAAAATATCAATGATGTT
This sequence comes from Kordiimonadales bacterium, assembly GCA_015485385.1. Taxonomy (GTDB): domain Bacteria; phylum Pseudomonadota; class Alphaproteobacteria; order Sphingomonadales; family Kordiimonadaceae; genus Kordiimonas. Next base: position 11,105 of record WFTS01000044.1, read on the forward strand.
GGTGCCAGCATTAGTGTGATCGGTGCTGAAGCACTTGAGCGCGGGCAATATAGTTTTGTTATTGATGCTTTGCAGACCTTACCTGGCGTGACCATTAACCAAAATGGCGCGATTGGCGGGCTGGCGACCGTAAGTATTCGCGGCGCAGCAACAGCGCAGACCGTGATCCTTATAGACGGTGTGCAAATGAACGATGTGTCGTCTCCTGCTGGCGGCTTCAACTTTGGTTCACTGGACCCAACAGGCATTGAGCGCATCGAAGTGTTAAAAGGCCCACAAGCGGTTCTATACGGCTCTGACGCTATCGGCGGCGTGGTTAATATTATTACCAAAACCGGTGGAGAAGGGCTAACGGGGTCAGCCTTTGTGGAATACGGCGCATTCGAGACATTCCGTGGTGGCATTACCTTGGCGGGCGGTACGGAAGACCTTGGTTTTAATTTCTCCGCCAGCGATATTCAATCAGATGGTATCTCTAAAGCAGATGCCGCAGATGGCAACACGGAAGCTGATGCCTATGAAAGCTATACACTACGGGGCCGCGTGACAGCCAAATTAAGCGACAATGTTCGCCTTGAGGCTTTTGGTAACTATACAGATAGTAAAGCCGAAATTGATGGCTTTTCCTTCAATCCCGTTACCTTTAGCTTTGACCTAGGCGATACGGCTGACCGGTCCTTGTCAGAGGATTATCTGATCGGTGGGCGGCTACATGCAAAACTGCTGAACGGTAAATTTAATAATACCGTATCCGTTGAATATTCTGGCATTGATCGTCTGAGCATTTCCGCTTTTGGTGAAACGCCCGGTACAGGGAGGCGCTTTAATCTGGATTATCTGGGGGTTTTCAATGTTGATGAGAATTGGTCCCTCAGTGGCGGCGCCCAGCGTGAAAGCGTTAAGGCTGCCTCAGCATCGGTTGATAGCTTTGCCATCAACAGTGCTTTTGGTATGGTTGCTTATGATAGTAAGACCCTCAGTTTTTCTGCGGGCTTACGCGTTGATGACCATGATACTTTCGGCACAAAATCCAATGCTCAGGCGCGTGTTTCTTATAATTTCGAAGCAACAAATAGCCGTATTTTCGCCAATTGGGGGGAAGGTTTTAAAGCCCCGAGTATTTTCCAATTGACCTTCGACTGCAGTGCTTTTTGCGCCGCTCCGCAGTCTTTGCCGCGTGTAGATTTGCGCCCAGAGGTCTCAAACGCTTTGGAGTTTGGTTTTTCTCAAGGGTTGCCAGATGATAGTGGCACAATCCGTGTGACATATTTTGATCAAAAAATCACGGATCTGATCGATTTTGGTTTTGTTGAAGGCTACAGCAATATTTCGTCAGCACGTCTTGAAGGGGTTGAGATCAATCTTGATCTGGCCCTAAGCGACGCTGTCAATCTGGTTGGGAATTACACTTACACATCTGCTATCAATCGCGATACGGACGAACGCCTTATCCGCCGACCAAAGAATCAATTTTACGCGGCCCTTGATTATCAAGTGACCGAGAATTTCAGCACGAATGTTGGAGTGACCATAAAAGGGGCTCAACTGGATAGCGGAAACCGTACAGTTGATAATTGGACACGCATTGATTTGCGCGCAGCCTATAAAATTAACGATCATATTGAGCTTTACGGCCGCATCGATAACCTGTTTGATGTCCAATATCAGCAGATTTCAGGATATGGTACGCCGGGCATCTCAAGCTTCTTTGGAGTACGAGGCAATTTTTAATGGCGACATGCCAAAAACATAGCAGGGTAAAAAAGGCGCGAGTACTGCTCGCGTCTTTTCTTGCAAGCTTGTGCGTGCTCACGAACGCCCCTTCCGCTTTTGCATATGTTGCGACAGAAGACGCTTCAGGTTTTGTTTCAATTGATTTTTGCGCGGATCAATATTTACTTGGTCTTGCTGAGCGCTCTGACATTCAAGCGGTATCCTATGAAGCTACGGGGCCGCAGTCTTATTTCGCGGATCGCGCCTTGGGTATCAAAACCGTTAAAGGCCTGACGGAAGAAATCCTGCTGATGCACCCAAGTTTGGTGTTGCGGACATGGCGGGGAGGACCTCGCGCTAAAGACATTATGGACCGAGCAGGAGTGGTCTCTTTCAAGCCGCCTTATGCGCTTGATATTGCGGCAAATATTCAATCTTTCGAGGTCGTGGGTGCGCAAATAGGTAAAGCTGCGGCAGCTAAGGCTTATGTCCAAACCCGGCTGGCCAAGTTGGCAGACCTGCGCACACTACCGCGTTCTAACTTGAAGGCGGTGTATATGACACCAAGCGGTTTTACCGCTGGCACCGGTACTTTTGTTGATGAAATTATCAAGCTTGCAGGTTTTGAGACTATCGCCAAAGAAGCCGATATTCATTATTGGGCGCCATTGCCGCTTGAGAAAATGGTGCTTTCTCCGCCTGATTTTGTCATAGCAACTTTTTTCGGGGATCCAGACGTTTTGGTCTCTCATTGGTCGAGCAGTCGTCACGGTATCTATAAGCGGCTGATGGGGGATTTGCCTGTTATTCATGTGCCAAGTCGCTATTTATCATGCAGCGGTCTGTTTGCGGTTGAGGCCGCAGAGTTTATCCGCTCTGAGGCTAAAAAGCTTGGGTTGCTAGGCTCGCGGGGGAATGAAAAATGATCAAGTCATTTGCACAGCGGCCATGGGCTTTGAACGGTGTTTTACTTGTCGGGCTTGTCGTTGCGGGGTTGATGTCGGGCATGTTTGGTCAGGTTAACTTAACCCCTAGCCAGTTTGTTGGGGCCTTGTTCGGGAACGCTGATGACGGTTTGACCATCATCGTGCGCGAGCTGCGTTTGCCGCGTATTATAGTTGGTATGCTGGCTGGGGCGACACTTGGGTATAGCGGAGCCGCGTTACAAGGACTACTTCGCAATCCACTTGCAGATCCGGGCGTCATTGGTGTATCGGCCTCAGCCGGGCTTGGGGCCGTGATAGCCATCTATATGGGATTGGCGACCGTATCAGCCTTTGCTGTGCCTTTGATGGCGATGGGGGGCGCTTTTGTTGCAACCTTAATCCTTATGTCACTAGCTGCGCGCGACAGCAGTGTTTTAACACTTATTCTTGCGGGAATTGGTATTTCCAGTCTCGCCACAGCCGGGGTCTCCTTGGTGATGAATTTTGCACCCAGTCCCATGTCGCTTCAGGATATGGTTTTGTGGATGCTTGGATCTTTAGAGAACCGCACCTTTGAGGACCTTTGGCTTGCGGGTCCTTTTATCTTGCTGGGCTGGGCTGTGATGGCAGGGGTAGGGCAGGGGCTGAATGCGCTAACACTTGGATCTGAGACTGCGCAAAGTTTGGGTATAAATGTTAAATCCGTTCGTTGGCGGGTGGTGCTAGGCACGGCGCTTTCCGTCGGCGCAACAGTTTCTGTATGTGGTGCGGTAGGATTTGTTGGGCTTGTGGTCCCCCATTTTGTCAGGGCTTTCATTGGTTACGAGCCGAGACGGTTGCTTTTGCCGAGCGCCATTTCGGGGGCTTTGTTGATGACGCTTGCAGATATTCTCACGCGGCTACCCATTGGCCACGGCCAATTGCGGCTTGGCGTGGTAATGGCTGTGATTGGCGCACCTCTGTTTATTTATATCATTTTCAAAACGCGGGAGAGCATGCGATGAGCCCTTCCGGCACAAACCTCAAGGCAGGCCTTCAGATAGAGAATATTTCTGTCACTCTTGGCGGCTCGGAAATCCTAAAGAATGTATCATTCACCGTTGCAAGAGGGGATGTTGTTGGACTTATTGGCCCTAACGGGGCGGGTAAAAGTACTGCAATCCGCGCGGCGCTTGGCCTTATACAGCTAGATATGGGCACTATTTCAGATGGTCGTACCGATGTTCACAGCCTGCCTGCGCGTACGCGTGCAAAATTAATGTCCTATGTTCCGCAGGGTGCTCCGGTGCACTGGCCTTTAACGGCTGAGCGGACGGTGGCATTAGGCCGTGTCCCCCATCTAAATCCATGGCAAGACCTGCAAACCACCGATGAAATTGCGATCAAAGATGCAATGAAGCGTACAGATTGTTGGAAGTTTCGTAATCGTTTGGTGACCACTTTGTCGGGCGGGGAGCGCTCGCGTGTTTTATTGGCGCGGACACTTGCGGTTGGTGCAAACTATATTCTAGCCGATGAACCCACGGCAGCGCTTGACCCAAAACATCAGCTTAGTGTGATGGATATATTGCGCGCAGAAGCCGAAGCCGGAGCCGGAGTGTTGGTCGTGATGCATGATCTGGCGTATGCACTGCGTTACTGTGACAAACTTGTGCTACTGGATGGCGGGAAATTGCTTGCATCTGGTTTGCCTGCAGATGTTCTTACAGACGAAAATCTCCGTACGGCCTTCGGTGTAGACGTGGCGCGCTGGACAGGCAGTGATGGGGTTCAGTTTTTTGCGCCGCACCGAGTGGTGAAATAAACCATGACCGCCCGTTCTTTGATGCTGCAAGGCACAGGATCAGATGTAGGAAAATCTGTTTTGGTGGCTGGGCTGTGTCGGGCATATCTCCGACGCGGGCTTAGGGTTTTGCCATTTAAGCCACAAAATATGTCAAATAATGCAGCGGTAACAGAGTGTGGCGGAGAAATTGGCCGAGCTCAATGGCTGCAGGCGCTTGCGGCGAAAGTGCCGCCCACGACCGATATGAACCCTGTCTTGTTGAAACCCGAGAGCGAAACCGGCGCGCAGATTATACTACACGGCAGACCCTTCGGCCGAGCTGAGGCCGGTACATACCAAAATTTGAAAACAGCCTTGCTCCCTAAGGTATTGGAAAGCTTTGAACGGCTTAAAGCGGACGCAGACCTTGTTTTGGTAGAAGGGGCAGGCAGTCCCGCAGAGGTGAATCTTCGGAGAAATGATATCGCAAATATGGGCTTTGCGCTTCCAACCAAAACCCCTGTTGTTCTGGTTGGTGACATTAACCGAGGCGGTGTTATCGCGGCGATTTGCGGGACCTATAGCCTGCTGCCGCAAGAGGAACGTTCGCTGATAAAGGGCACTATTATTAATATGTTTCGGGGCGATGTCAGATTGTTTGATGATGGTCTTACGCGGATCGAATCTGAAACTGGATGGCCAAATTTTGGAGTGTTGCCGTTTTTGGCATGTGTTAAAGCCTTGCCCGCTGAAGATGCTGTGATACTTGAAACTCCGAACGTTCATGACGGAGCCCGCTTTAGTGTAGTGGTCCCGCTGTTGCCGCGTATTGCTAATTTTGACGATCTGGATCCTTTAAAAGCCGAACCGGGAATTGATGTGATTTTCTGCCCGCCAAATACACCCTTGCCTCAAGGTGCGGGTTTGATCATTTTGCCTGGCAGCAAATCTACGATCAGCGATCTTCGGTTCCTTAAAAAGCAAGGTTGGGACATTGATATCAAGGCTCATGTAAGGGCGGGAGGCGCGCTGCTTGGAATTTGCGCTGGATATCAGATGCTGGGCAATAAAATTATTGATGCAGATGGCGTTGAGGGCAAGCCCTCTGAGGAGGCTGGCCTTGGGCTTTTGGATATGGAAACCATATTTTCCCACACTAAAAAAACTGAAACCATACTTGCTGATGTGCCTTTGTTTGGCTGTTCTGTCGAGGGGTACGAAATTCATGCGGGGCAAAGCAAATTAGGGTCAGGTCTTGTGCCTTTCATGAGCTCAGAAGGGCGTACGATCGGCGTTAAAAGCATGGACCGAGCTATATATGGGACATATATGCATGGATTGTTTGAAAATGGGTCCTTTCGGCAGAAATTTATGGCATCCCTCGGCGCTGTCTCAAGCGATGAGGCCTTTGGACCAAAGGTTGAGGCTGCATTAGATAAGCTGGCTGATGCTCTGGAGGAACATTTGAATTTAGATGCATTGCTTGACGCTGCCGAATAAATCCTGATGCTGGACTAAAGATAGCCAACATGGGAAGAGTTTGTGGATCTTTTGCTAACATATTTTGATTTGGCGGGTGTGTTTGTTTTTGCTGTGTCTGGGGCTTTGGCTGCTGCACGAAAAGACATGGATTTGTTTGGCATTATGGTTCTTGCATTGATGACGGCTGTGGGCGGCGGCACGCTGAGGGATTTGGTGCTTGGTGAGCCCGTATTTTGGGTCACGGATACTCTTAGTATATGGGCCGCTCTTTTGGCGGCTGGGCTGTCGTTTTTGTTTGCGCACAAACTTACAAGCAGGATCACTTGGCTCAAGTGGGCGGATGCTGCCGGGCTTGCGCTTTTCTCGGTGATTGGCGCTGAAAAAGCGCTTGTCATTTCAGGAAGTCCGCTGATAGCCGTTATGCTCGGCGTTGCAACCGGAGTGATGGGGGGCCTTATCCGCGATGTGGTTGCTAATGAAATTCCCTTTGTTTTGAAGGAAGAAATATATGCAACAGCCGCGTTCGCAGGCGCAGGGTCTTTCTGCCTGTTTAAATATCTAGGGTTAGTTGCCAGCACGATTGCAAGCCACAGTGCCGTGCTGCCAAC
>WFTS01000045.1 GCA_015485385.1 Kordiimonadales bacterium
GGCCGCACCACCCAACTGACAGACCTGAACAGCGATGTTTTTAACGGCAAGAAAATGGCATCGGTTGAGGCCATTGAGGTTACTTCAAGTGTGGACGACCGGCCTATTCAGGCGTGGCTCGCCAAACCGGCTGATTTTGATCCGGCTAAGAAATATCCGCTTATTTTGGAAATTCATGGTGGCCCAAATGCGGCCTATGGTCCGGGTTTCAGTGCTGAAATTCAGTTGATGGCCGCAAAGGGCTATATGGTGGTATGGGCAAACCCACGGGGCAGCACAAGCTACGGTGAGGCATTTGCCAATCTTATTCACCATAATTACCCAAGCCAGGATTATGATGACCTGATGGACAGCGTAAATGCTGTGCAAGCGATGGGCAATGTTGATGATCAACAGCTGTTTGTCACAGGGGGGTCAGGCGGCGGTGTCTTAACCGCATGGATTGTAGGCAAAACCAACAGGTTTCGGGCAGCGGTTGTGGCCAAGCCCGTGATCAATTGGACGAGCTTTGTTTTGACGGCAGATTTTAGCACATATTTCACAAAATATTGGTTCCCTGCGATGCCGTGGGAAGACCCAGACGGCTATTGGAAGCGTTCCCCTTTGTCGCTTGTTGGCAATGTGAATACGCCGACCATGCTGCTTACGGGTGAAAATGATGTGCGCACACCCATGTCAGAAACTGAGCAATATTATCAAGCTCTGAAACTGCGGGATGTGGATACAGTGATGGTGCGGATTCCGGGTTCAGGGCACGGTATTGGTGCCAAGCCCAGCAATTTGGTGCAGAAGGTTGGGAATATCTTAGCGTGGTTCGAAAAATATAGGCCAGAAGCCGAATAGGCCACAGGGTCACAGACCGCAGAGTTACCAATAGGGCCAAAAGGGTCACCATAAGGATAGGCCACAGGTCAGCAGTATGGGAGGCACCAGAGGCACTCAGAGAGAGGCATCAGAGGTGTGCCTGTGCCGTGTGGGCCGCCTTAAAGCCCTGCGTTAGGGCGCCTGACCAGCAACGATTGGCCCGGCGGCAGGATTTGCGCTGGGGTTGGGCGTTTCAGCGTCTACAGGCTTTTGGTAAATAATCTCACCAGCAACGATTGTCAGCACGGCATGACCTTTGGGAATATCACTTTCTATTGCCGTCATCAGATCAATGTCAAAGGCTGTAAGGTCGGCTTGTTTTCCCACTTGAATACTGCCGATCTCATTTTCTTGGAAAGATGCAATCGCAGGCCAAAGTGTAAACATTTTCAGTGCTTCTGAACGGGTAAGCGCTTCTTCTGGATGCCAATTGGCCCCTTGAAACCCTTTTAAGTCTCTGCGGGCTGTGGCGGCGTAAAATTCGATCAAGGGGTCCCCGCGCTCCACAGGAGCATCCGAGCCACCTACAACTTGCGCACCGCTGCCTATAAAGGTTGACCAAGCATATGCGCCGTTCAAACGCTCTTCGCCCAAACGTGCAGGGGCGAAATGCATGTCCCCGATAGCATGCGAAGGCTGCATCGAGGGAATAATGCCCAATTGTTTGTAGCGCAAGATATCATCCATATTGACAATCTGAGTGTGCTCATCGCGCCAGCGTGGGCTTGCGATGGCCCGGTCTTCAGGGGGGACAGCCGCAAAAGCCTCTTCATACCAATCCAGAAGCAGGCGGTTGGCTTTGTCGCCGATGGCATGCATGTTGACTTGATACCCTTGTTTGAGCGCGCGTGTCAGCATGGGCATTGTCTTTGCGTGCGTGGTCAACTGAAGACCGCTGGTATCGGCATCGTTGTAGGGGGCCAAAAGAAGCGCCCCACGAGACCCAAGAGCCCCGTCCATATATAATTTGATGGCCCGTGTGATGATGCGGTGGTTTTGGCTTTCCCGCATGCCGCCTTCAAAAAGCTGTTCTGCAGCTTCGGGCACAATGCTGTTATATACTCGAATTCCGATTTCGCCTGTGTCAGATAGTGTCTCAAGAAATTTCACCTGATTCCATTCAACCGACATATTGTGAACCCCGGTCCAACCGTACTGCGCATAGACCTCACCGCCTTTGACAAGTTGCTCGCGCCTATCAATAAGGGTGGGGGCCGGAATAAGGGGGGAAACCAACGCTTGTGCCAGGTCCACCAGAATACCAGTGGCTTCGCCAAGGGCGTTTTTAAGAATTTTTCCACCAAAAGGGGCGGTGCTTTTTCCAGAAATGCCGACCATTTCAAGCGCTTTGGAATTGGCCACAAGGGCATGGCCATCTGCCCGCCTTAGAATGACCGGAATATCACTGATCACTGCGTCTAGATCCCAGCGGGACGGGAACCGTTTTTCGGCCCAGTGGGTTTCTATCCACCCGCGCCCAAGGAGAACCGTATCGTCCTTGTGGGTTTGTCGCCAATTTGTAACGGCCTGTTGCAGTTCGCTAATGGACTGGATATTTTCAAGGTTCAGTGTGAGTTCGCGCTCGCCAATACCAGCAAGGTGCGCGTGTCCGTCCACAAAGCCTGGAAATAGGGCAGCCCCGTTCAAGGGCAGAATTTTTGTTTTTTCGCCCACCAAAGCCTCGGCGCCTGTGCGGTCTCCCACATAGACAAAGCGTCCATCTTTGATGGCAACCGCCCCGACCTGCGCTTTGGCATCATCTGCTGTATAAATAGGTCCGCCCCAAATGATAAGGTCAGGCGCGCTTGAGGACGCCTCGGCGGTTGGGTCTAGCGGCTGAAGTGCCTCTACTTGGGGTGCAGCGTCTTGCGCACTAAGCGAAAGTGAAAAAAACAAGGCGGATAGTATGGTCAATATGGGGCGCATGATGTCTCTCCTGATCCTTGGGGCTATGCTAGGACGCTGCTTGCCAGAGTTCAAGTAAAGACGGACGGAATGCGGGTGAAAACCAAACAAAGCGATGGCGACAGCAAGGGCGCGCGGTGTGCCTATATGGTTTAACTTGCGTCCATGCAGGGCAATGGGCAACAATGGCCGAACCTGCCATACTAATATGGCATGAGATATTGGATGTTGATCGCATGCGCGGATTGTTGGTTGCAATTTTAGTTTTGGGTTGGGTTCCGGTTATCCTGTTCAAGCCGCATATTGGTGTGCTTGTCTGGAGCTGGGTATCCCATATGATCCCCCAGTCTTATACGTTCAATTTTGCACGTAATTTCCCGTTTTTGGTCCTTGTTTTTGCTGTTACCGCCATCGGTATGATTGTGAATAAGGAAAAGTACAAACTGCCCAGTCATCCGATTGTTTATGCTATTTTTCTATATTGGTTTTGGGTTTTGCTCACAACAAGCGTGGGAATGGACGAAGGCCCTGTCTTTACCAGCTATATGTGGCAAAAAATGATCCAATTCTCGAAGGTTCTCATATTTGCCTTGATCTCAATCGCGGTTATGCAGTCGCCGAACCGAGTGAAAGGATTTCTTTGGGTCATGACCATGTCGCTTGGGTTCATTGCCATCAAAGGTGGGTTGTTCACGCTTTTGACCGGAGGCGGTTCGCGCGTGGAAGGCGCGGGCGGCATGATGGAAGACAATAATCAATTGGCGATGGCCATGGCGATGTTGATGCCATTGGCATTTTATATAGCGCAAAATCCACCGACTAAAATCATGAAGTGGCCTTTATTTGGTGCGGCTTTATTAGTCCCGTTCGCGGCCCTTGGTACGCAGTCGCGCGGCGGCACAGTGGCTGTTGGGGCCGTGGTTGCTATGACGCTTTTGAAATCAAAACATAAGTTTAAATTAGTCGTGGGTATTGTTGTTCTTGGCGGCGCCATTTGGACATTTATGCCCGACAGTTATAAAAACCGTATCGCATCAACGGAAAATGCAGCAACGGACGATGGTAGTTTTAGGGGCCGGGTTTCCATGTGGAAATATTCGGTCAATCTGGTTGATGAAAACCCAGTGATGGGTGGTGGCTTTAACGTGTTTTATGTGCCGCGCGCGATTGAATTATATATGCCGCCCGGATTTAAGGCGCGGGCCCCACACTCTATTTATTTCGAGGTCTTGGCAGAACATGGCTATGTGGGCTTGACACTATTTTTAACCTTGCTGTTTACGGGCTGGTATTCAGGTACTACGCAGGCAAAGCTTTTCCGACAATATAGTGAGACAAAATGGCTCGGAGATTTAAGTGCAGCCTTGCAGCTTAGTTTAATTGGGTTTGCCGTAGGGGGATTAACCGTAAATATCGCCACATTTGATGTTTTTTATCATGTGCTGGCGATGCTCGTTATGTGCAGAGTGGTGGGTGATCAAATTATGGCGGGCACCTTAACACGCGTCGATACGGGTGAGATATTGGATGCAAATGCCGCCGCTGATAAGTGGCGCCCCGGCGGCGGGGCTGTGGTACGCTAAGGTTTTTGGCTTAGGACTTAGCTTTGTCGCTGTCACTATCGCCATCGCCTTCGTTGTTTGCAGGGCTGCCAGTGAAGGTGGATAAGGCGTCGCTTTGTTGTCCGCGGGACCATTTTAAGAAGGCGATGAATGCGCCTACAATTCCGCCCGCCGCAATGACCCCAAGAAAAATCATGAGAAAGCCCAAAATCATGGCGCCGTAGCTGTGCGTATTTTCGCATGCGCCTTCGCAACTGCTATCTCCGATATCCCCATATTCAAAGTAAAAACCAGCGTAAATAATAACGCTTAGGAAGATCAGCGAAAATATATTGCGGGTGGTTAAGAGGCCGCGTGCTCGAACGCGCTGCTGTTTTTTGATATATTGGTTGTCTGACATGGCGGCACTATGGTCAAAGGGCGCCGAACAATCAAGCTGGAACTATGATGTCATGAACAGCAGATACTGTGCTTTTTCAAGGCATGGCGTAATTGATCATAGCTTAATCCAAGGTGTGTAGCGGTGGCGCGCTGATTGAATTTATTTGCCTCTAAGGCGTGGTTCAAAAGCCGCTTTTCATGCGAACAGACTTCATTTTTAAAGCTGAAGGGGCCGGACGGCAGGCAAGCCGTTTCCGCCGTCTCCATAGGGCCTGTTGGAACTTGGTGCTCAGAGCTTTGATTTTGCACTATCACTGTTGGTTGAGTGCTCTGTGCGCTTGGCCGGTACGGGCTTTCGAAGGGATCAAAGATTATGTCTTTGATAGGCTCTTCACCGTCCCATGCACGGTAAATGGCGCGCTCGACCACGTTTTTTAGTTCGCGGATATTGCCAGGCCATGCATAAGCTTCCATTGCTTCCACTGCACCCGGAGTAAAGCCCGGGAACTGAAGCCATTCTAGTTCTTGCGCCATGATCACACCAAAATGGTTGGCGAGCACGAGGATATCTTCGGCGCGCTCTCGCAAGGGCGGAACGCTGATCACATCAAAGGCAAGGCGGTCTAAAAGATCATGGCGAAACGCACCTGCGGCAGCTGCGGATGGAAGGTCGATATTTGTGGCGGCCACTACACGCACATTCACATGGATGGTCTCGGTGCCGCCAACGCGCTCAAATTCGCCGTATTCGATCACACGCAGTAGTTTTTCCTGTGCAGATTGGCTCATGGTACCAATTTCATCAAGAAACAAACTGCCTTCATGTGCCGCCTCAAAACGGCCGGCCCGGCGTCCGCGCGCCCCCGTGAAGGCTCCTTGCTCGTACCCAAATAGTTCACTTTCAAGAAGGGTCTGCGTCAGCGCGGCACAGTTCATTTTTTGGAAATTTTTATTCCAGCGGTTCGAGAGAAAGTGCAAACGCGAGGCGATCATTTCCTTGCCTGTTCCGCGCTCACCAACCACCAGCATGGGGCGGTCAAGGGGCGCGGCGCGGCTGATATGATCCATCATATCCAGCAGAGCAGGCGAGGACCCAATGATTTGATCTTGCTTAGCTTTCATAATTACCAATAGTTAGTAAATTTTCCCAATATATGTGAATTATTTACAACCCTATTTATAAAATAGCAAGGGGAAAACAAATTTATCTATATATATCAATGATTTAAAATTTATCTAAAAACTGGCACACCCTCTGCAATATAGGGGGTGTCGAAACAAAAATAAGAAACTGACACGCATGACAGCACAAAACGAAGGACTTACGACAATGATGCACACGACAAACACTTTCACAAAAAGAAGCCTCAAGGCTCAGGGAATTGAAGGGGTCATCACAGGAACTTGCCTGGTGCACTATGGGGATACACAGTTGCCGGAAGCGAGCCGGCGCACACGGCGTGCCCTCAGACGGCGTCGTTACGCCTGAGTTTATATAGGCCCGGTGTCTTAAAAACATCGGGCCGTGCGGTTCTATGAAATAGACGTGAACGCTCATGAAGAGGCGAAAAGCGCAGCAAAGGCCCGCACATCATATGCAAGTCCTAAAAAGTGGCTAGACGCCCGAGGGACGAAGCGAGGAAGACCAAAGAAAGGAACATCATAATGGGTATATTTTCCCGCCTATCGGATATCGTGAATTCGAACATTAATTCCATTTTGGATAAAGCCGAAGATCCTGAAAAAATCATTCGTATGGTTATCCAAGAAATGGAAGATACTCTGGTTGAGGTACGCTCAAGCGCGGCCAAAGCGATTGCAGACCAAAAAGATGTTGAGCGCCGGCTCAAGAAGCTTGCCCAAGCGCAGGATGACTGGGAGCGCAAAGCCGAGCTGGCGATTTCCAAGGGTCGTGATGATCTGGCAAAAGGCGCTTTGATTGAAAAAGCCAAAGTGGCTGACATGGTAGACCATCTGGCAGGCGAAGTGGCCATGCTGCGTGAGGCGCTTGATAATAACGAGCAAGACGTAATTAAGCTGGAAGCCAAACTGCGGGAAGCCCGAGCAAAAAAGGCCACACTTCAGGCGCGGCATAAAACAGCTTCAGCCAAAGTTCGGGTTAAGAAAAATCTGTATGATGGCCGCATCCAAGACGCCTTCGAGCGTTTTGACAAGATTGACCAACGCCTTGACCGTGTTGAAGCCGAGGCTGAAGCTATGGATTTGGGCAAAGGCCAAACCATCGCTGAAGAAATTGCAGGCCTTGAGGCCAGCGACGAGATCGAAAAAGAACTGGAAGCGTTGAAAGCCAAATCCGCAGCGGCTGCGAACGAGAATAAAAAACCAGCTCAGAAGAAAAAAGCGGCGTCCAAATAACTGGGCGCCCTTTCGGGACCAACAAAAATAATAAGGGGAACCTGAAAAATGGATGAAGTTATACCGATACTGTTGATTGTCATCGTTTTACCGCTTTGGTTGATCTTCCATTATGTTACCAAATGGAAGCAGATGAAGGGCTTTACGCCTGAGGATGAAGCCTCTCTGGGTGATTTGCGCACAGCGGCTGACCGCTTGGAAGACCGGCTGCGCACTATGGAGCGCATCATGGATGATGAGATACCAGATTGGAGGAGCCGTTATCATGAAAAATTATAAAAACCGCCCTACCAAACTGTATAAAAACCCACGCGAGGGTCAATTCATGGGTGTCTGCGCAGGCATTGCGGATTATCTGGATATCAAGGTCCATATTGTTCGGGTTTTGATGGTTTTGTCTTTCTTTTTCATTGGGCCTTTTATTATCCCCATATATTTCATCACAGGCATGATGTTAGATTCGCGCCCCAGCGATTTATATGAAGACGAGCAAGAAGAAGAGTTCTGGAAGCAAACCCGCAAAGCGCCCGATTATACAGCCGCTGAATTACGCGCCCGGTTTCGCGATATTGAGCGCCGGACCAATGATATGGAAGCCTATATGACCAGTAAGCGCTTTAAGCTAGAGCGTGATCTGAAAGCGCTAGAGGATTAACCCCCCACAAAAGAGGTTACTGCCTTTCTGTCCTCCCACCCAAAAGCGTTGGACCGAAAGACAAACCGGGACAGAGGTAATTTGGCCGCCTCTGTCCCATTTTTTGTCGCTTGTCGGAAGGGTATTTACAAGGCCGCTGCTTTATCGACATCAGCTTGGCGGGCTTCTTCTGCAACAAGGGCTGCAGCATACGGTTTACGGCCCCACTGATAAAAAGCAATACATAAGGGCGTGGTGATAGCTGCAAGCAAGAGCAGGGAATAATGTAATTTCATCGGGTCGCCACCAAACAATTGATCAGTGAAAAGCCCAAGCAAATAAGGCCCTGCGCCGTAGCCAATGAGACTGGTGCAAAGCACATACATCGCCACCACTTGCCCGCGCATCTGGTTGGGGGTGATCAACTGCAAGCTGGCGTAAGCTACGCCAGACGGCAGATTGATGAACAGATTAAACACACCCAGAATAATCCACGCTGTGGTGGCATCAGGTGCGAACGGAAACAATATGCCGGGAATAGCATAGCCAAGCGGTGCAGCCATAAGGGCTAGCATATGACCGTCTTTGCGGCCTTTCTTGTACCAGCGGTCAGCTAAATACCCCCCAAGGAGCAAGCCCAAAGGCCCGGTGATTATGGAAATTGTGCCAAAGGTAATACCCACTTCAGCAGGCCCCAAATCATGGTAGCTGCTAAAATAAAGCGCGATGAAAGTGGCGCTGCCAAAACCAAGTGCGGCATTGAGCGATACACCAAGGCAAATGGCGGCATAGGCTTTGCCGCGTTTTATAACATGGTTTGCCACCTCGCGCACCGGCAGCGCGCCACCCGCACCGCTTATGCCTTTGCGCACGGGTTCTTTGAATGTCCATAGCAGTGCGGTTAGCAACATGCCCGGCAGACCCACCATCAAAAACACTTTTTGCCAGCCGGAGATCAATCCATGTCCTGGAACAGTGATGTCGGGCACCATGTCCGCAAGACCAATAACGCTGCCGCCAACAATGAAAGCCAGAGCCGTGCCCACAGGAATGCCCATCGCATAAACGGATAGCGCCGTGGATAATTTATGCTTAGGGAAGCTGTCAGCCAGCAAACTGTTGGCTGCGGGGGATAAGGTTGCCTCCCCTACACCGACACCGATCCGAAACAGAAACAACCCGGTAAAACTTCGCGCAAGCGCCGTAGCGGCTGTCATCAGGCTCCAAAAAAACAGGCCGACCGCGATCAGACCACGGCGGCTTTTGCTGTCGGCGATACGGGCGCAAAACAGGCCAAAAATTGTGTAAAATACGGCGAAGGTAAACCCCGTAAGCAAGCCAAATTGCGTATAGCTGATACCAAAATCTTTGATAATAGCTGCGCCCAAAAGGCCTAGTATCTGGCGGTCAATGAAGGAAAAGGTATAAATCACCAACAGCAGGATCACGATATACCAAGCGACAGCTGGTTTAGGGTATCCGTTTTCTGGCTCTGACATTACCTATGCTCCCCGCATCTTTGTTGAAGACCCCTTCGAGTAGTTAGGCCTTTTCTTATGGCGGTCAATTCTATAGACGTCTGATAAAGAGAAGGCCATCATTAAGTCATGCTGCTTATTTGGCGGCCAAGGCTTTGCAACATATGGAACGTTTGATGCCCGCACAACATATAGACTTAGACGAAATCACCGACACCTTCGAGTTCCTCGACGATTGGGAAGAGCGTTATAAATATATCATCGACCTAGGCAAACAGTTGGAGCCTCTTGGAGCAGATGAAATGACCGATACGTTCAAAGTGCGCGGGTGCCAAAGCCAAGTATGGCTGATCCCTACAGTGGACGGGGACGGGCGCATTCAACTGCGCGGTGACAGCGATGCCTTTATCGTTAAAGGGTTGGTGGCGGTTATGCTGGCGATTTATTCCGGCAAAACAGCCTCAGAGATTTTGGCAATCGATGCCAAAGATATCCTGAGCCGCCTTGAACTAGCATCGCACTTGTCGCCCATGCGCGCGAATGGATTATTTTCAATGGTTGAACGTATCAGGGCCATTGCCTCTGCTGCTGAATAGGGCCTCTTTTGTCCAAGAAAAAGGGGCCCTGAGACCCCTTTTATACGGTTATAGTGTTATGCTTTTATGCCGATAAATCTTAGAAGCCAAAAACGATATTGTAAAAGACGACCAAGATCGCAAATGGGCAAATATATTTGATCATAAAGTACCAAATGCGAAACCAGGATTCGTTCATCGCCAGCTCGTCCATAATGCTTTTTCGGCTGATAAACCAACCAATGAAAAGCGCCATGAACATACCAGCTAGCGGCATCATTAGATTATTGGTGATATAGCTTTTGAAGCCAATGATGCTTTTGCCAAAGATTGTCACATCACTTAGCACCCCAAAACCAAGGCTAGAGAGCGACCCTAGAAGGAAAGCGGCTATGCCAATTATGAAGGCCGCTTTTTTGCGGCTTAATTTATCCGTTTCTTCAAGATAGCTTACCGATGGTTCAAGCAAACTGATGCTGCTTGTGATTGCGGCAACGGTCAGCAGCCCAAAGAAAAATGTGCCAATGACCGCCCCGCCAGTCATTTGTCCAAAGGCAATCGGCAGTGTCATGAACACAAGCCCCTCTTCTTTTCCGACACTAAGATCAAAAGCAAAAACGATCGGGAAAATAGCTAGCCCCGCGAGGATGGCCACGGCACTATCCGCGCCAGCAATTGTGATTGCGGCCTTGCCAATGTTGACATCCTTGGTGAGATACGAGCCGTAAACCATGATCGACCCCAGTGCGAGCGAGAGCGAAAAGAAGCTTTGCCCTAATGCGTTCAGGGCAACGTCAGCATTCATTTTGCTCCAGTCTGGTGCAAACAAAAAGTTAACAGCGGCTGTAAATTCGCCTGTCACACCAGAATAAATTACAAGTCCGACCAACAGCACGAACAAGGCTGGCATTAAAATTGTGACGGCTTTCTCTAAGCCCCCTTCAACACCGCGCAAAACAATTCCGACCGTGATCGCCATAAAGGCCGCGTGCCACACTAGGGGGGTTACCGGGTTTGTGACCAAACTATTGAAATGGGCTTCAGCCCCTTCTTTGGTGATACCCGTCATGCCCCCAGAGAAAGCTTCCACCACATAAGACAGTGTCCAGCCACCAACAACGCTGTAGAAGCTGATAACAATGAAAGACCCAATAACGCCTGACCAGCCAACCAGTGACCACCAGTTGGTGCGGCCTTCTTCTTTGGCGATCTTTTCCATGGAACGGATTGGCGAAAGCTGGCCCCGTCGGCCAAGCGATAGTTCAGCCACCAAAAGGGGTGTGCCGATCAGAAAAACAAAGGCCAGATAAACAAGAACAAAAGCGCCGCCTCCGCCTGCATTTGCTTCATACGGAAATTTCCAAATATTTCCCAGTCCAACCGCGCTGCCGACAGCCGCCATTATGAATGCCCAGCGTGACGACCAATGTGCGTGTTGTTTAGCTCCCGCCATAACCCCATACTCCCCTATAATATTTTGTGATATTCTTTATAGTATCTTATGCGCCCAAGTGCAGTGTTCAGCACCAATTGGCCGCTATCATAGGGGCTCGTCTCTGGTTGATCCAGCCTGAATTTTTCAAAGTTCAAAGCGGGGGATAGGTCCCTTAGTTGGATGTATCCAAGACGGCGCAATATTCGCCTTGGCTTTTGACAGAATCGCACAAATCAACGGCTTCGGCTCTGTCGTTCAGACGCACACCAAGCCGGATGGCCGGTCCGTTCACATCAACCTCCCACTGGTCAATGATGCCTTCAAGGGCAGGGTATTTTGCCTCAATTGTGCTGCGGTTCTCAGTGGCGGATTCTATTGACCGGTATGAGGATAGATGCACAAACCACTGGCCAAAAGGGGATTGACTTCCCGGGCGGTTTACTGCCCGTCGTGGGCCATCATATGGTATATTGCCCCCCTTATTGCTTTGGTTGTTGGCTGTGGTTTTTGCTGGCGGCAAACCTTTATGAAGCTGCAACATGGGCCGCAGATTAACATCTAGGACTGCGAGGTCGCGTGCGACAGCAGCAAGCCTTTTGGCAGCCTCACCGCTTACGGTACCGTCTGCAAGAACGCGTCTACCGCAGCGCACGCTGACACGGTCCTGTGCATCGGATTGCATCAGCTTTGCATACATCATGCGTGCGCGTGCAGCGTGGCCGGCCTCTTCCGTTGCTATGGCAATAAAAAAGCGGTCTGCCGCTGACATCAAAGGTTCTGACGCCATAATTGCGATCGCATCTTCTGCATGGCCTTCGCATACCGCGCCCAAAACATCGCGCTGCATACGGGCGGTCCCGCCGTTTGCCCCTGTTGGAGCCCCGCCAGTTCCAAGAATGTTTAAACTAGAGCAGGCCGCAAGAAAGCTAAGCGCGCTCAGCGCACTGACCAAGCGAGCACGGCCCCAATTGGCATGGTTCATATCACTGCGGGCGGGCATCGAGGATCATCCTGTTTTTGCGGGCTTGCAAGGGGCGGGCGCTGTCGCCGCCGACAACGCTTTTTACCAATTCAATTTGGTTTTTAGAAAGCTGGATGGGTTTTTTCAGCACATACCAGCTGACACCTTCAGTACAAGGCGGCGTGGTAAGAGAGCCCATATAGCGGAAATAGGCTTTATCGGTGGGCATCAGATCGCGCGCATTCACCATAACTTTCTCTTGTTTCATCTTTTGGCCGGGCTCAAGAGGGATATTGTCCAGAAACTCCTGAGCCGCTAAATTATGCTTGCCTTCTTTTACCAAGCTTTCAATGATCGCCCATTGTCCGTTGGCTGCTTTATGCCGAAACTGGATCGACATGGGATAAACTTTGCCAGCAATTGTGTGTTCGGCAGGGGTATGAAAGCTTAGATCTGTGAGGGTGAATATTTTGTTACCAACCGTAAGGTAGCTTCCTTTGCTATAGGCCATCGTGATAAGCCGACCATCATTTTTCATGTCAATCGGAGCGACTTTATAGCCGGTGATAAGCCGGTGCATAATCACCGGATCAGTGCCTTCTATATTGATGGGGCTTTGGCGCTGGCCGCTTCGGCACAGGGCGCTGCCCGGCAATTTGGACCAGGCCTTTGGGCCTTTATCGCCAGAATAGCTCCAGTCCTCTTGTGCTGAAACACTTGAGAAGGCGATCAGAGTTGAAAGAAGGCCCGTTTGTAGGACAGCAGAGATTTTACCCATTTTCATTGCCTCTTGCAGTGCTCATGGTAGTTGAGCATGGATTTCTTAAGCTCAGGCTACAACGAGGCGGCGCTGATTAAAAGCCTGTTTCTACAAGCATGATGTGGGCCAATTTATTGATGGCTGTTGTTATGGTCTTTTCTGGAAAATTGGCAAAGCCCAACAGCAGGCCTTGGGAGGGTTCATTATCTCTGTATGTGGTTGAAATAGGCAGGGCGCTGAGACCTGCTTTTTGTATAGCTTTCGCCCACTGAGCGTCAGTGCTGAAGGCTGATTGCTTTAGGCGGTTGCTGGCACGCGCGATTAAATCTAATCCGGCATCAGACGCTATGACGGTAAAATAGCGGCTTAATTGACTGTTGAAACAGCGAATATAATGCTGTTGCCGGGCAGCATGAATTTTCCGCATGCGCCGGATGTGCCGGGCAAAATGGCCCTCGCTGATAAAACGGCTGAGTGCCAGTTGTCCCATGATCGACGGGAAACTATCGGTTGCTTCGCGCTGTTTTAATACGGGTGTTACCAAATGTTTTGGTAGAACCAGATATCCAAGCCGGAGGGCGGGGAAGGTTACTTTTGAGAAGCTGCCGCCGTAAATCACACGGCAGCCGCCTTCGATGCCTTGCAAGGAATTCAGTGGGCGGCCTTCATACCGAAATTCGCTATCGTAATCGTCTTCAAGGATCAAACTATCTGTCTGCTGTGCCCATTTGATCAAGTCCAGCCGACGGGCTGTAGGCATGGTGATACCAAGGGGATATTGGTGTGATGGACTGATCACCAACAGGTTTTGTTTGTGCCTGTTGGTGGGAACGCACGCCCCGGATTTATCAACAGGCGTGAAGCACATTGTTGGCATGCAGGTTTTTGCTGTGCGCAAAAGGCCATCATAACTAGGGTCTTCAAGGATGATTTTACTGCTGGCTCCCAAGAGACTATCGGCGATCAGTTTCATGCCTTGCTGAAGGCCTGAGACAATTAATATTTGCGCAGGGTTAGCGATAACAGAGCGCGTGTTTGAAAGATAAGCTGCGATCGCTTGGCGCAGCGGCAGATAACCCTTTGGATCACTGTGATACAGTACGCTGTGATCCGCGTGGCGCCACGCACTGCTGCCCATGCGCCCCCAAATATCTTTTGGAAAAACATCAATAGCGGGCAGGCCTGTATGCGGCGGCTCTGGTGAATTGTTTGGCTTTAGGTCATGTGCTTCGCTTGAGGGTTGACGCTTGTGGGCGCTTTGATTTGGCGCGGGCTTGCTGAAATCATCCGGCAAATCACTGGCCACAAAAGTACCGGCCCCGCGCCGCGTTTCTAAATAGCCTTCAGCGATCAATTGATCATAGACAGCAAGCACGCTATTGCGTGAAACAGCTTGATCTTTTGCAAATACCCGACTGGCCGGAAGCCTTGCACCCGGAGGCAAAGCCCCACTAAGCACCGCAGCGCGTATCCGTGCGTGTAATCTTTGCTGTAATGTGAGGCCTGCTTGCTGCGGCATGTCCGTAGGGTTTTCAGTCATTTTCATGGATAATTGGTACCATCATTATAGAGATATTGGATCTTTTTAAGGTATCAATTGCATGTCATATCCTCAAGGGTGTTTCCGTACAGGCTGAGCGAAAATCAGTGACCAATACCCTAAAACCAGTGAGACAAACTGTGACACAAGATTTCCCTCAAAATGACCGCAACCGCATACGGCGTGGGCATTTGCGCGCCAAATATGATGTATCCACAGTGTGCGCTATTCTTGATAGCCATTTTTTATGCCATGTGGGCTTTGAAATTGATGGTCAGCCACATGCTATTCCGACCTGCCACTGGCGCGAGGGCAATAGGCTTTATTGGCATGGATCATCGAAAAGCCAAATGATCACCCACCTAGCGGCAGGCAACCCGGCCTGTGTTACCGTAACCCAATTGGACGGCTTGGTTTTAGCGCGCTCGGCCTTCTCTACAAGCGTCAATTACCGCTCGGTTATGTGTTACGGCACACCGTCTCTTGTCACCGATGAGGCTGAATTTGACCGCCAAATGAAACTGTTTTTCGAGCAAATTGTGCCCGGGCGTTGGGACCAACTGCGCCCGATGACTGCGCAAGAACGCAAGGCCACAGGTTTGTTGGTGATGGAAATTGACGACGCTGCCGCGAAAGTCCGCGCCGCGCCGCCCGGTGACGGTGCAGAAGCCGATTTCCCAGTTTGGGCGGGCGTAATTCCTATCGCAACCGTGCAGCGAGACGCGGTGGTAGCGCCAGAAGGTGCAAGAGCAGCGCTTAATCACCCAACGCTTGAGCGCTTTTCTTGGCAGAACGACGGGAACAGATAATGCTTGAGATGCGCCCAAGCTGTGAAAACTGCGATGCGGACTTGCCCGCTGATAGCACTGAGGCCTGCATTTGCAGCTATGAATGTACATTCTGCGATCAGTGCGTCGAGGAGGTGCTATTAAGCGTTTGTCCCAACTGTGGTGGCGGTTTTACAAAGCGCCCCGTGCGGCCGAGCACCGAATGGCGCGCTGGGGTGTCGCTTGCATATCAACCTGCCGCAACTGAACGCACGTTAAAGCGGGTTGACATTGCAGCCCACCAGAAATTTGTAGACGACATTAAATCTATTTCGGAAGCGAAATGAAGGGGGATTCAAGCCAAGTTTATAAGCTTTTTACACGCAGCAGATCGTAGGCCGTTTGTACTTTATAAAAGCGGTCAGCGGCTTCTGGGTCGCCAGAATTAGAATCCGGGTGATACAGTTTGGCAAGTTTTCTATAACTGCGTTTGATGGCGGTCTGGTCAGCGCCAATTTCCAGTTCTAATGTATCAAAAGCGGCTTGTTCAGAGTTGCTGAAGCCACTTTCGTCAGTAGCCCCGCCCCATTCAAAAGTGCGTGCGCCAGCAAAAGCATTTGAGGTTTCGCTGGTATCCTCTGTGTGGCGACGGGCTTCTTCCTCGCTCATGCCTTCAAAGAAATTCCAGTTGCGGTTATATTCCCCGGCGTGACTTTGGCAAAAATACCAGCGCTCAGGTGATCCGGGTGCTTTGGGTGCCGGATGGTCACCGGTTTCCGAGCAGCCGGAATAATCACACATTCTCAGCGCGGTCGTATCTTGATCGCGGCCATACTCACCCCAACGGGGGAACCCAAAACTTTTAATATAATCATTCGCCATCCGCCCACTTTAACCCGAACTTGTCTGCTGGTGAAACTAAAAACCAAGCTTTCCTGTGAAATTTATTGCAGGCCTTTGCGGGATCACTTTAAATGTAATCTAAATGCAATGGGTTTTCTCGCACAAGTGCCGCAAATGCGGCCTAGTGACGAAATCTGTCAGGAGTGTGTCAGTGCAATCTGGACGCGGCTGATTGTGCTGGCTAGGCTCTGATACCGAGAGTTAAGGCATCAAAGGAGCTACCGATGCAGTCGTTTGATAAAATTACAAAGCTTGCGGCCGGATTTCGTGGGGGAGAACAGGCGCTCGAAGACTTAATGCCAACCGTGAAAACCGCACATGAGATTGAGAAGGTCGGGGATGACCGGATATTATCAATGATGGCGCGCGGTGTTTTTCAAGCAGGTTTCAGCTGGAAGGTGATTGATAAAAAATGGCCCGGCTTTGAAGAGGCCTTCGAAGGGTTTGTGCCAGTGCGCTGGAAATTTATGTCTGATGATGATTTGGATAATTTGATCTCGGACAAACGTATAGTTCGTCACGGACAAAAAATCCTCTCGGTGCGGGATAATGCCATTTTTCTGTGCGACCTTGAGGACGAGTATGGCTCGGCGGCCAAATGTTTTGCAAACTGGCCGCAAGAGGATTTGATAGGCCTGTTGGATATGTTAAAATCACGAGGCACCCGCCTTGGCGGCAACACGGGGCCTTATTTTCTACGCACTTTGGGTCGGGATACATGGGTTTTGTCCCGCGATGTTGTCTCGGCGCTGATCCGCGCGGGCGTGGTTGAAAAAACGCCCACCAGCAAAACCGCTATGCGCGCCGTGCAAGCAGCTTTCAATGAATGGAGCGCAGAAAGTGGTCGGCCATTCGCCCATATATCCCGCATGTTGGCACTGAGTACCGGGCCAAACTATTAAGGGTTTTGTGGTTAAATCAGACCAAATTAGTAAGTTGGATCATGCTATGCAGTGCCGTAAAATATGCTCTGTGCAGTAATATCCAACCACAAGTGTTAGTAATCTTGCTAAATTAACCCAAAATGTTGCAGTATAGTTGAAATTCAGACGCCTTTTTCATCGACTAGGGTTTTCATGGTTTCAACAGTGTCAGTACAGGGCTTAACAAAACGTGGTTTTGCGTATGCTGTCGGAGCATTGTTTTTCCTACTTAGCATCACCTTTGGGCTTTCAGCTGCCGATGAAATTAACCCTGTGGGTACGTCAGAAGGGCAAACATGGTCCTTTGAAAAAAACGGCGCTTTGCATCTGAAAGATAATTGGACCGTTTACCGGAATAATATTATAGCCCCAGAGGCCTTTGACGCGAACAATTGCAGCGTGAAAAATCAGCCAAATATTGGAAACCCAGATATTGGAAGTGGGGAAAAAATCAGTGTGCCGGATATTTGGGGCCCAGCTTTTACCGCGTCTGTGACGACCGGCCACGGTACAGCAACATATTGCCGTGTCATTCCCCTTGGTGATCCCATCGCTTTCCATACTTTGCGCATGGGAACACTGCGCTCTGTTACAAAAATATATGCGCTTTACAAATCCGATACCGGCGAACCCAAAACGATTTTACTGCATAAAAATGGCGAGTTTAACCAAGATGGAGAACAGGTTGTAGCCAACCCTGCAACACCGTCGATGGTTTTGCCGTTTGGGGCGGAAAAGGTCACACTGATCATTCAACTTAGTAATCGTATTCATAAACAGGGCGGTATCATTGAAATTCCGGCGGTAGATTTGAAGTGGCGCCAAGACGCAGCCGACAACCGGGCCGCTGGCTTGCCTAGCGCGCTGGTTATTATCCTGTTGGCGATTGCAGTTGGTGCATTGACGCTGGGTCGGCGCGGCCATGATGCACTTGATCACCAACTGTTTGCCTTCTTGGCCTTTGCAGCCGCACTTCGGGCAGCTTTTGTAAGCGATTTAATATGGGATTATTTCCCGGATTTTGGATTGCCGCGCAAATATGATTTGGAATATTTGTCGCTCTATTTGGTGGCAATTGCTTATTACTTATTTGTTAATCGGCTGTTGAGACCGAATAAACGTCTCAAAATTGATTATCTGATTTACGGTATCACCGGCAGCTTGATTGTCTTTGCCATATTCTTTGCGCCGTTTTTTGCCCCCGGCACCATCACCTTAACGCGTGAGCCCGTTCAGATTTTGTGGGTGCTGATCGTTATAATGGTTGTTTATTCTGTGTTTAAAACGACCATTCATTCCCCGGACCGTCGCCGTGAAGCGATAGTTGTAAGCTTGGCGGCGATAATTTATGCGGGGTACGAAATATTGGCGAACTTTGGGTTTATCACGGCTTCGATGGAATGGTCGCAGTTCGTTATTTTTGTTGCTGTGATGGTGCATGCTCATGTTTTTGTAATGCAAGCCCGGCAAACCGAGGCCGAGCGCGATGCCCTTACTGAACGCCTGCAAGAAGCAAACCGAAATCTACAAAATAGGGCGCTTGCGCTTGATTTTGCGCTGAAGCGTGCGGAAGAAGCCTCTAAAGCCAAAAGCAACTTTCTGGCGACATTCAGCCATGAATTACGCACGCCACTGAATGCTATTATAGGCTTTTCAGAATTGATGGTGCGCGGAGTGTACGGAAAATTAGGCGATAAACATTATACTGAATATGCAAACGACATAAATTCTTCCGGCACGCATTTGCTTGCGCTTGTGGATGATATACTTGATCTTTCCAGCGCTGAGGCTGGTCCAACTGACCTGGAAAATCAATCTGTCAACATATGCATGCTCGTTAAAGATACTATGAGCTTACTGAAGCTTCAGGCGAGCCATAAAGTCATCAGCATGACAATGAATTGCGCTTTGAACGAGCCACTGTTGGTGGCGGATGAACGCAAAATCAAGCAGGTGATGATAAATCTGATTACCAATGCAATAAAGTTCAATAGGGAATACGGCAGTATCACTGTGAATATCCACAGCGACGAAACCGGGCTTTATGTGGATGTAACCGATACCGGCATTGGTATTTCCGAAGACGATATACCAAGGGTTATGTCGCGCTTTGGCCAAGCCGATAGTTCTCGCCGAACAGAAGGTGCTGGTGTGGGGATAGGCTTGCCTCTTAGTGAGGTTTTGGTGCGCCAACATGGCGGCACACTTAAGGTAACAAGCAAGCTGGGAGAGGGCACCTGCGTTGCCTTATGGTTCCCTGCCGAGCGCGTCCGGCACAAAAAAGAGTTTGCGCTGAATTAGCCCAGTATCTTGATAAATCAACATTAAAAAAGCGCGGAGGTATCGCCCCGCGCTTTTTATTTTGCCAACGTTTTATTCTGCCAATGTTTTTATTCTATCTGTATGGTCCACTAGGCTGCGCTTGGGGCTGCGGCCTTTACGCTGTCGTCTACATGGTCAGAAAACGCTTCAAAGTTCTTGGTGAATAGGCTCACCAAATACTGGGCTTTGGCATCGTAAGCGTCTTTGTCGGCCCATGTGCCGCGAGGGTTTAAGATTGCACTATCCACACCCGCGACCTCGGTTGGTACTTCAAAGCCGAAGTTTTGGTCGGTACGCATGGGTGCAGTGTTCAGGCTGCCGTCTAGGGCTGCGTGCAGCAAGGCGCGGGTGGCTTTGATAGGCATCCGGTTTCCAGTGCCGTATTCACCGCCGGTCCAGCCGGTGTTTACAAGCCAGCATTTTACGTTACCTTCTGCGATTTTTTTGCGCAGAAGATCGCCGTAAACGCTAGGGTGGCGCGGCATAAACGGAGCACCAAAACACGCCGAGAAAGTTGCTTGTGGTTCTTTAATGCCAATCTCTGTGCCCGCTACCTTGGCGGTATATCCCGACAAAAAGTGGTACATGGCTTGCTCAGGCGTAAGCCGTGAAATCGGAGGCAAAACACCAAAGGCATCCGCTGTTAGCATAATGATATTGGTTGGTTTTCCGCCTCGGTTATGCTCGCTGGTGTTGGGGATAAAATCAATCGGATAGGCTGCGCGGGTATTTTCAGCCAGCGTATTATCGTCCAGATCTAGCGTGCGGGTTTCTTCATCCATCACCACATTTTCAATCAATGTGCCATACCGCTTGGTGGTGGCGAAAATTTCAGGCTCGGCTTCTTCAGACAGGTTGATCAGTTTGGCATAACAGCCGCCTTCAAAATTGAAGACACTATCGTCTGACCAACCGTGTTCGTCGTCACCAATAAGGGTGCGGCTGCTGTCGGCTGATAGCGTGGTTTTTCCAGTGCCCGACAGACCAAAGAAGATTGCCACATCGCCGTCGTCACCAATATTGGCGCTGCAATGCATGGGCATGATGCCTTTTTCAGGCAACAAATAATTCAGGATTGAGAAAACAGATTTTTTGTTTTCGCCCGCATAGTGGGTGCCGCCGATTAGAACCAGACCTTTTTGGAAATTTACCGCAATGATGGTTTCACTGTTGCAGCCCATCGTTGCGGGGTCGGCTTTAAAGCTTGGCAAGTTGATAACGGTGAACTGCGGTGTCATCTCTAACTGTTCATCAGCCTGGGGCCGTACCAACATGGTCCGGCAGAAAAGGCTGTGCCACGCAAGTTCGCCGATGGTGCGCACGGCAACACGGTTTTCTGGGTCAGAGCCGCCCCATAGGTCTTGAACAAAAACATCCATGCCTTTCATATGGTCAAGGAATGCTTGGTGGATGATATCAAAATGATCAGATGACATAGGGCGGTTCACTTTGCCCCAATCTATCGTGTTTTCTGTCATATCGTCGCGCACGGTGAACTTATCGTTCGCAGACCGGCCAGTACAGCGCCCGGTTTTGACAACCAAAGCACCACCGTCGGCTAACTTACCTTCACCGCGGCTGATGGCTTCTTCATAAAGTTGGGCTGTGCCCATATTCCAATATTGATTACCAGTTTCGGTGATGCCTTGTGCATCCAGCCCGAAGCTGTTTGAGGGGGCGCCAAAGACTTGCAACGTCTTTCCTTCCAGAACTATTGGGCCAAGTATCAGTTGGGCCAAAAACAATTGGGTCAAAACTAATTGGGCTGCTTTTTTGCAGCCTCTAAAATATCCTATTGAGGGCCTGTAATATTTCTGGGGCCTCAAGCGAAATTATATAGTGCCTACTCTAAGCCGAACTACCCGCTCAGAGTGCCGGTAAACTTGCGGAAAAGTCTGCAGGAATCAAGCTGAATCTAATTTCCATATAGATTAGAAAGCATTGTGCCACTTGGTGGCCCCACCACGGCCATGTTTTTGTCGCAAATGAGGCTTACGCCGGTTATTGTTTTTGGGCTAGACTATAGAGGTACGGCCCTAAACTTGAGGGAATCACCGGATAGACCCGGATGCATGAGGGGACAATTATGACAGCTTCGATCGCACTTGTTGACGATGATCGCAATATTTTAACATCGGTGACAATCGCACTGGAGGCCGAAGGCTACCGGGTGCGCACCTATCCGGATGGTCAAAAAGGTTGGGACGCCCTGTCTCAAAATCCTGCTGATCTGGCCGTACTTGATGTGAAAATGCCGCGCATGGACGGGATGGAATTGCTGCGCCGGTTGCGGGAAGTCTCTGACATGCCCATCATTTTATTGACCAGCAAAGATGAAGAAATCGATCAGCTTTTGGGGCTTAGGATGGGAGCAGATGATTATATCGGCAAACCATTTTCTCAGCGCCTTCTGATCGAGCGTATCCGCGCCCTACTGCGGCGCTCTGAAATGCGCAATAGCACACCTGAGCCAGAAGAAGACACGGAAGAAACTGTGATGGAGCGCGGCCGGTTAGTGCTTGATAGTATGCGCCACAGTGTTTCGTGGGACGGCAAGGATGTGACCCTGACCGTGACGGAGTTTTTGATTTTGCAAACTTTGGCGCAGCATCCGGGCCATGTGAAAAGCCGGGATCAACTGATGGATGCCGCTTATTCAGATGATGTGTATGTCGATGACCGCACGATCGATAGCCACATCAAGCGCTTGCGCCGTAAATTTCGTGCGGTTGCTGATGATTTTGCCTCTATTGAAACTCTGTACGGCGTAGGGTATCGCTACAAGGATAGCTAGACCGGTCTGATGTCTTCAGGTCGCTTTGGCTTTGGAAGAGGAGGTCCCGTCGCAAACCGACCCGTTTGATACCGACGCACATAGGCAAATCAGCCTCCCGCGCCATTATACGCGTGGACTGTCCCCTTTGATGACACGCATCATGGCGGTGAATGCAATTGCTCTGCTGATTTTGGTCGGTGGGGTTTTGTATCTTAATCAATTTCGTGAAAATTTAATCAACGCGCGCATACAAACCCTCAGCGTTCAGGCTGAGATTATTGCAGGGGCTTTGGGCGAATCGGCTGCATCCGGGCCGGAAGCTATTAATATTGATCCGGCCCCTGCGCGTAAAATTATCACACGGCTCGTTGGGCCAACTGAGCACCGTGCGCGCATCTTTGCAGCCTCAGGGACACTGGTGGCTGATAGCCGCTTTCTCGCTGGCGATAAGCGCTTGGTCGCAGAACAGTTGCAAGGGCTTGACTATAAACCCTCTTTTCGGGAGATGCTCCTTGAGGCATTGCACCATATTCTCGACAGCTTCACCCAACAGATCGATGCCCCCGCGGAAATTGATCGTCCCGGTATGCGCGCTGAAGACTATAGCGAGGTCATGGCCGCGCTTGAGGGGACGGTGTCGGCACAGTTGCGCACACGGGCTGACGGTAAGTTAATCATTAATATTGCAGTGCCGGTTCAGCGGTTTCGTCGGGTTTTGGGCGCGATCCTTCTAACGGGGCAAACGGCTGATATTGACCGTATTGTGCGTGCCGAGCAGATGCTGATTATCAAAGTTTTTATTGGGGCGTTTGTTTTCACTATTTTGCTGTCGTTTTTCTTAGGACGAACACTTGTGCGCCCGATTCGAATTTTGGCGCGTGCTGCTGAGCGCGTGCGCCGCAGCAGGGGCCGCGAGGAACGTATCCCCGAGTTTGCAACAAGGCGGGATGAAATTGGGGATCTGTCACGGTCGCTCTCAGATATGAACCGGGCGCTCTATAACCAAATTGATGCTGTTGAGCGATTCGCAGCCGATGTTGCGCACGAGATTAAAAACCCGCTTACATCCATGCGTAGCGCACTTGAAACCATCAAAATGACCAAAAAGCCAGAGGCCAAGACCAAGCTTTTTGAGATTTTAGAAGATGATGTAAAACGTATCGACCGGCTGATCAGTGATATTTCAGATGCTTCAAGGCTTGACGCCGAATTAACGCGCGGAAAGATGGAGCAAATTGATCTTGGCTTGATGTTTGGGCAATTGGCCGATGCGTACCGGACAACACGTTTGCCGCAAGATATCAAACTTGTTTTTGACCATCAGGAGGCGGGTATTTATTTGGTGCACGGCCTTGAAGCGAGGCTGGGCCAAGTGTGGCGAAATCTGATTGATAATGCGTTAAGTTTTAGCCCCTCAGGCGGCACGGTCTCTTTGGACCTAAAAATTCAGGAGCGTTTTGTCACATTGTCAGTGGAGGACGAAGGCCCGGGTGTTCCAGCCGGAGCAGAGGCGAAAATATTTTCGCGCTTTTATTCTGAACGGCCCGAATCTGAGGCGTTTGGCAATCATTCGGGGCTAGGGCTTTCGATCTGTAAACAGGTTGTAGAGGCGCATGGTGGACGCATTTCGGTTGAAAACCGGCTCAATGCTGACGGTGATATTATTGGTGCCCGCTTTACTGTAAAGTTACCTCTTGCTTGTAAGGATTGATCATGGAGCGTTTGCACGCAGTTGCTATAGATATTGCAGGAAAAGGTGTGTTGTTGATGGGGCCATCCGGATCAGGGAAGTCCGATTTGGCCTTGCGCTTAATGGACCGGGGAGCAACCCTGATAAGTGATGATCAGGTTGTGCTTGAGCGCCAGCGGCGCGGAGTGTTTGCTTCTGCACCGCCCGCTATTCGTGGGTATTTGGAAATACGCGGACTTGGCATTACGTCTGTCCCGGTTACAGGCGGAACATTTGTTGCGCTGATTGTTGATCTTGTGGAGGCTGACAAGGTGCCGCGCTTGCCTGAGGTGCAGTATAAAACATTGATGGGCGAAAAAATCCCTCTGATTCGGCTGAATGCATTTGAAATTTCGACCGCAATTAAAATAGAGTTAGCCGCAGGCAATATTTCGCGGATTGGGGCAGTGGGTCCGGACACTTAATTGGTGGGTGGTTTGGGCACAAAAAGGGAATGGCGAAAATGGTGACAAGCAAACAAGATGACATAAAGGCTGACAAGCGCCAGCTTGTGATTGTGACCGGATTGTCGGGGGCCGGCAAATCGGCGGCGCTACATTCCTTTGAGGATATTGGCTATCAGGTGGTGGATAATCTGCCCTTAAATTTGCTGGAACAATTGCTTGAGGAAGCGCAAACCAATTCAACGCCCACACCTATCGCGGTCGGAATTGATTCGCGAACGCTACATTTTTCACCCCTCTTATTTGCTGAAAAGCTAGATATTGTCCGCCAGCGACCAGAAATACAGCTTCATGTCTTGTTTATGGATGCCTCTGACGAGGTGTTAATGAAGCGCTTTTCTGAAACGCGCCGACCACATCCACTTGGAGAACGGCAGTTGTTACGCGCGGCCATCAAGCAAGAGCGTGACGTGATGCAGGTGGTGCGTGAAAATATTGATGGCATTCTGGATACCAGCGCACGCACAAGCGCAGAAACGCGGCGCATCATTCGCCGCAGGTTCGCTGGAGGGCATACGCCTGAATTGATCGTTACATTTATGTCGTTTGGTTTTGCCCATGGTGTACCGCGTGATGCAGATATAGTTTTGGATGTCCGGTTTTTGCGCAATCCCCATTATGTTGATGATCTAAAGCCTCTGACAGGTCGAGACAAAGTAGTGGCAAATTATGTGCGCGCGGATGAAGGTTTTGATAAATTTGTAACAAAGACTGAAGATTTGCTCGGCTTTTTGTTGCCGCGCTACCGCGACGAGGGTAAGGCTTATTTGACAATTGCCTTTGGGTGTACGGGCGGCAGACATCGCTCGGTCGCAGTTGCAGAGACAATTTCCGGGCGGTGCTCGGTAGACGGCATGGCGGTTAATCTTTACCACCGTGAGCTTGCAAACAAGGCTAAGTAACAGATGGCAAGCAGCGGTTACAGGAATTGAGGGATATCTCATGATTGGAATGGTGTTGGTGACACATGGGCGCTTGGCAGATGAATTTGTCTCGGCGACCGAACATGTTGTGGGCGCACAAGAGCAAATGCGTGCAATCTGTATCGGGCCAGATGATGATATGGAACAACGCCGCCAAG
The DNA here is from genome assembly GCA_015485385.1 of Kordiimonadales bacterium. Classification (GTDB taxonomy): domain Bacteria; phylum Pseudomonadota; class Alphaproteobacteria; order Sphingomonadales; family Kordiimonadaceae; genus Kordiimonas. The sequence continues at coordinate 25,437 of WFTS01000045.1, forward strand.
ATATTATGGACGCGGTTAAGGATGTGGACACTGGTGGCGGGGTGGTGCTTCTTACCGATATGTTTGGTGGCACCCCATCTAACCTGGCAATCTCGTTATTAGAGAAAGATAAAACCGAAGTGATCGCGGGTATTAATCTGCCAATGTTGATAAAGCTCGCCAGTGTGCGCCGTGGGTCATCCCTACAAGAAGCTGTTGACGCAGCTAAAGAAGCCGGGTTGAAATATATCAATGTTGCAAGCCAAGTTCTTGGGGGCTGATGGCTTGACATCTACCGATGAGAAAGTCTCAAGGGACGTGACCATATCAAACCGGCGCGGCCTGCATGCGCGGGCATCAGCAAAATTTGCTAAACAGTCAGGCATGTTTGATGCGCGAATCGAAGTGTGCAAAGACGATATGTGTGTTGTTGGCACCTCTATTATGGGCTTGATGATGCTGGGGGCGGCCAAAGGCGAGAGCATAAACATCACCGCAACCGGCCCTGATGCACAAAGCGCGCTTGATCAGCTTTGCCTTATAGTCACAGGAAAATTCGGTGAAGCGGAATAGCCGCACCCGTATAAAAATATTTTAATTACAATTTGTTAGCGGACTTTCAGTTCCTTTGTGCGCTGCTCTGAAAAGGCTTTTTTCGGGTGTGTGTCCTGCTGGCTTGTCGGTTTTGAGAATCCAAAAAGTAAATATCAATTAACTATTATATAAAGATTTCTTTATCTTATGGTCGAGGGCTGCTATATAGCACGCTTGTCACACTATTTAGCCAGCAGGAGTTTCTATGACCGATTATAAAGTTGCCGATCTCTCTCTCGCCGATTGGGGTCGTAAAGAGATAAACATTGCCGAAACCGAAATGCCGGGTCTGATGGCACTGCGGGATGAATATGGCGAAGCTCAGATACTGAAGGGTGCGCGGATAGCTGGCTGTCTGCATATGACCATTCAAACGGCAGTTTTGATTGAAACCCTGACAGCGCTGGGTGCTGAAGTGCGTTGGTCTAGCTGCAATATTTTCTCCACACAGGATCAGGCAGCGGCTGCGATGGCGGCCTCAGGCATCCCTGTTTTTGCCTGGAAGGGCGAAACCGAAGAGGAAGCCGAATGGTGTATCCACCAGACAATCAAAGGCCCTGATGGCTGGACTCCAAACATTATTCTTGATGATGGCGGCGACCTGACCCAGATTATGCACGATGATTATCCTGATTTGATGAAAGACATCAAAGGCATTTCCGAGGAAACCACCACAGGGGTGATGCGTCTGTATGAAATGGCCAAAGAGGGCCGCCTGTTGGTGCCTGCCATCAATGTGAATGACAGCGTGACCAAATCCAAGTTCGATAATCTGTATGGCTGCCGCGAAAGCTTGGTTGACGGTGTGAAACGCGCCACCGATGTGATGGTCGCTGGTAAGGTTGCTGTTATCTGCGGCTTTGGCGATGTTGGCAAAGGTTCCGCCGCATCAATGCGCAGCCAAGGTGCGCGTGTTCTGGTAACCGAGATTGATCCTATCTGCGCGCTGCAAGCCGCGATGGAGGGCTATGAAGTCACCACAATGGAAGATGCCGCCGCCCAGGGTGATATCTTTGTGACAACCACGGGCAATAAAGATGTCATCACGCTGGATCATATGCGTGAGATGAAAGATCGGGCGATCGTTTGTAACATCGGCCATTTTGACAGCGAAATTCAAATCGCCGCGCTTTCCAATTATGTTTGGGAAGAAGTGAAGCCACAAGTAGACGAAGTGATTTTCCCAGACGGCAAGCGTTTGATTGTTTTAGCCAAGGGCCGTTTGGTGAACTTGGGCTGTGCCACGGGCCACCCAAGCTTTGTGATGTCGGCTTCCTTTACCAATCAGGTGCTCGCACAGATCGAACTTTGGACCAATTCAGATAACTATGACCTGAAAGTATATGTGCTTCCCAAGCATTTAGATGAGAAAGTTGCCAAACTTCACCTCGCCAAATTGGGTGCCAAGCTAACAACACTCAGCGAAGAGCAAGCCAAATACCTAAGCCTTGATGTAGCAGGCCCCTTTAAGCCTGAGCATTACCGTTATTAAGAGCATGCAGTAAGGGCAAGGCTTCATGAATAGTGTTGATAAAAATCTAATGACAAGCGGAAAGGCGGGAAGTGCCGCGATGAAAGATTATCTTTTTACCAGTGAATCGGTTTCTGAAGGGCATCCAGATAAGGTTGCTGACAGAATTTCGGACGAGATTGTTGATTTGTATTTGGGCGCTGAGCCTGAGGCGCGCGTGGCCGCCGAAACTATGGTTACGACCAACCGCATCATCATTGCGGGCGAAGTGCGTGGGCCGGATACAATCACCCCCGATGATGTTGAAGACGTAGCGCGCGCAGCCGTAAAAGATATCGGCTACGAACAAGACGGCTTCCACTGGAAAAATGCATCGTTTGAAAACCACCTCCATGAACAGTCAGCCGATATTGCCGTTGGTGTTGATGCTGCTGGTAACAAGGATGAAGGCGCGGGTGATCAGGGCATTATGTTTGGTTACGCATGTGATGAAACCGAAAGCCTTATGCCAGCCCCGATTGATTTGTCTCACCGGATATTGAAATCTCTCGCTGCGGCTCGCCATTCAGGGGACGCAGATGCGCTTGAGCCAGACAGCAAAAGCCAAGTTACACTGCGCTATGTGGATGGCCGTCCTGTAGGTGCGACCAGTGTTGTGGTCTCTACCCAGCATAAAGAAGGGATCACTCAAGAGGCTCTGCGTGAACTTGTACGCGGCCATGTGCAAGAGGTTTTACCTGAAGGCTGGATGTGCCCAGAGGATGAATTTTATGTCAATCCAACAGGCAATTTTGTCATTGGTGGGCCTGACGGTGATACAGGCCTGACGGGACGTAAAATCATCGTGGATACATACGGCGGTGCGGCTCCTCATGGTGGGGGCGCATTTTCTGGTAAGGATCCAACCAAGGTAGATCGTTCTGCGGCGTATGCTTCGCGTTATTTAGCGAAAAACGTTGTGGCGGCTGGTATCGCCAGCAATTGCACAATTCAGCTTGCTTATGCCATCGGTGTTTCCAAGCCGCTTTCTGTGTATGTTGATCTGTGGGGTGGGGAGCAAAATATTGATCCAAATCGCCTTTCTGCGGTGCTTCAAGATATGGTCAACCTTAGCCCACGCGGCATCCGTGAACATTTAGGCCTTAGCCGTGCGATATATGCACGCACAGCGGCATATGGCCATTTTGGCCGCAAGCCTGCCGAAGATGGTGGCTTCTCGTGGGAGCGCACGGATTTGGCGGATGCTCTGAGATCAGAGTTTGGCCTTTAATTAGAACGCCTTGCTTGATAGCTCTTTCCCCCTAAGGCCTTGTCCTTGGGGGGCACTTAGCGTTACTCTCTTGCCTTGGTCTCGCCGGTTCATTCGGGGTGGGATCTGTAGCGGGGGAGGAAAACCACCTTATGGACGGTATTAACTGGTCATCAGTGGGCCTTTGGGTCCTGATAGGCTCGGCCCTCCTGATATGGTTTGGCCTTAGCTTATATGCTTTTTGGCGAGCTGGCCGCATGACAGACCGTGCTCAATCGTTAAAAGACCTCGCTGATTTTCTTGATACCATGATTAAAACCGATCACCGGTTTCCGATCTGGATATGGCCCGATGGGCGTCTGCAAGCAGAAGCGGGGGCGCTTGCGCTTATTGGTCTGTCGGAAACAGTTGGTAATTTGTCTGAAATGGTTGGCCCTAAGGGTACGGGTTTGCCGCGCAAGACTATTCAAGCTATTCAAGCTGGCTTTGATGATGGTCAGCAAGTGCCAAGCCCTTTGGTTGTTGAACGCGGCAACAAGGCGCCTCGCCTGATCATTGATATACAGTGGTTGCCGTCAAAGGATACTCGTTGGCCTGCCGCCATTATGTGGCTTGAAGAAGCCCTTGATCAGCCCGACACCCCCGACAAAAAAAGTGTGCGCGCCTTAGAACTGCGCATGAAAGATATGGAACAGGCCTTCAACGGTTTGCCCTATCCAGTGTGGATTCGTGCCGTTGGTGGACGGCTTACGCAGGTGAATAATGCCTATGTAAAAGCAGTAGACGCCAAAAACTCTGCCGATGCCATTTCCAATAGTATGGAACTGTTTGGTGTGAACGGGCTTGGGGCTGCCCGTCAGGCCAGCGAGACAAACAAACAAGTGTATGACCGAAGATTCACAGTGATCCAAGGCCAGCGCAGGGCCTTTGCTATCACTCATACGCCTTTAGGGGAAAGCGGCAATGTGCTGGCGGTGGCGACAGACGTAACGGGGGAAGAAGACGCCCTGTCAGAATTGGCGCGTGTGTTAGAAAGCCAATCAGAAACCCTGAACAGGCTTAGAAGCCCGGTAGCGATTTTTGGCCCAAAGCAAACTTTGCGGTTTTATAATAGTGCCTTTGCTCGGCTATCGCATATTCCCGAGGAAGCGTTATCTTCAGGAATTAACCACAGTGAAATGCTGGACCTGATGCAAAACCAGCGACGCTTGCCGGAACAGGCAGATTTCAGCAAATGGAAGGCGGGTATTTTAAAGCAATATACCCAATTGATGGAGCCGTTTGAGGAAATGTGGCACTTGCCGGACGGCACGGCACACCGTGTTGTTACGCAGCCGCACCCGCTTGGCGGGCTTTTGATTTTGTTCGAGGATGTAAGTGACAAATTGGCGCTTGAGCGTTCCTATAATACCTTGATTGCAGTGCAGCAGGAAACGCTGGATAATATGCATGAAGGCATTGCGGTGTTTGGCACTGACGGACGATTGCAGCTTTCTAATCCCGCATTTAAGGAAATTTGGCACTTGAAGGCGGCCGAAATCACCGGGCGACCGCATTTGACGGAAATTGTCGAAGTGATCGAGGCGAGAAATGATATTGCTGATGATGAAGATCATTTCATCTTGGATTTGGCGGCGTGGGTGGCAGAGCGCAAGCATAAAAGCGGACGCTTGCGCCACAAAAATGGCCGGGTCGTTGATTGTGCGATTGTGCCGTTGCCGGACGGCGGTATGATGCTGACCCAAAGTGATATCACCGATACATTTATGGTCGAGCAAGCGCTGCGAGAACGCTCAAGCGCGCTAGAGGCTGCAGACCGGCTGAAAAGCGAATTTATCACCAATATGTCTTATGAATTGCGCACGCCTTTAAATTCCATCATTGGCTTTGCTGAATTGATGGACCAACGCTTGTTTGGGGATTTGAACGAAAAACAGGCCAGCTATTTAGCGAATATATTAACGGCCTCTAGCGACCTGAAAGATCTTATCTCGGATGTGCTAGATCTGGCGGTAATTGATGCGGGTGAAGTAAAATTATCGGTAGATGATTGCAACGTCGCTGAAGCTGTGCGTGAAGCCGCCACATTGGCACAAGAACTGGCCCGCAAAGTGGATATTTCTCTGGCGGTTGTTAATGATTTGGATGTCGGCACAGTCGAGGCCGACAAACGCCGTCTGAAACAGGCTTTTTATAATATGGTGTCGTCGATGCTAAGCTTTGCACGTTACGGCGGCGAATTAGCGATTGACCTTATTGGCGATGCAAACCATGTAGCGATCTCTATCACGAATGAAGATTCTGGATTGGCCCCGCGTGAACGCAGCCGTTTGATTTCTGCGGTGGAAATGGGGGCCTCGCCGGGCGGCAGACGTGCGACAGGGCTTGATTTGTCGCTGGTACGCAGCATCATCAAATTGCACGGCGGGAGCATCTCTTTGGCTCCTTTTGCTGAAGAAGGGCTGACCTTAATTTGTCGCTTGCCCAGAAAACAGCCAGAAAAAACCCTTGAAAATTAACGCAGAAAGCAGCCTCCTGTGCCAGACGACGCGCCTAAAGATATGGAAATATATTGCCCCGATCAGGCCTCTACCGAGCGCGTGGCCGCAGCTCTTGCTTTGTCTGCTAAGGCCGGGGATATATTTGCGCTGACCGGGGATTTAGGGGCTGGAAAAAGCACGTTTGCACGGGCGTTTATTCGCAAGTTTATGGGAAACCCAAATGCCGAAGTGCCAAGCCCAACGTTTACTTTGGTGCAATCTTATGAGGCAGCCTGCACCCTGTATCACACCGATTTATACCGCCTTTCTGGCCCTGAGGATGTTTATGATCTGGGGCTGGATGATGAACTTTCAGAGGCTATTTTTCTTGTGGAATGGCCGGAGCGGATGCCCGCCCCATGGTGGCAGAATGCTCTGGAAATTCGTCTTGAGCGCGAGGGAAAAATTTCAGACGGCGGCGATGAAGCCCGGCGGCTGGTCTTTGCAGGCAATAGGCCGCGTTGGCAGGCTCTTTTGCAGGGGCTGCTGTAATGCTGGGTGATCATGCTATGATTTTGGCGGCGGGGCTAGGCACACGGATGGGCGCCCTTTCTGACGACACTCCGAAACCATTAACTATGGTAAAAAACATATGCCTTTTAGACCGACTGTGTACTCATGCGAAGGCTGCGGGCATTCAAAAACTAGTGGTGAATGTACATCATTTGGCCGCGCAAATTGAGGATCACCTAAAAGACGATATTAGAGAAGGCTTGGTGGAAATATCTGATGAACGCGCAGGTTTGCTTGAAACCGGCGGTGGAGTGAAAAACGCCCTTTCTAAATTGGGGTCTGACCCGTTTTTTGTTCTCAACGGCGATGCACTTTGGGTGGATCAGGCTGAAAGCAATCTTTTACGGCTGAAATCTGCATGGAACCCGGAACAGATGGATGCGCTTTTACTATTGGTGCCAACACCAGAAGCGCTTGGTTATGACGGCGTTGGAGACTTTTTCGCCGTCCCCGGTGGGGCGCAGCCGATAAGGTTTCGAAACGAAGCTGAGAGCGCGCCTTTCATGTTTGGCGGTGTGCAGATATTGACACCGGAGATCTATAAAGACATGCCGAACGGCGCTTTTTCCAATCGCCTTATTTACCGCAAAGCAGCGAGGGCTGGCCGGCTATATGGTTTGCCTATTATAGGCCACTGGATGCATGTTGGCACCAAGGGGGCGATCGCTGATGCTGAGGCTCGACTTGTTCAGCTAGGGGCGGTGTAAATGGCGGCATCTCCAACCCTTTTTACTATTGACCCATCGGTTTCATTTGTTGACGCACTTGTTGACGGGCTGCTGGCAGAGGCCGAAGGTGACCCGATTGCGCTAAGTCGCATGACCATTTTGTTGCCCAACCGGCGCGCACAGCGGTCTTTGCAGGAAGCTTTCCTGAGAAAGCTTGAACAAAAAACCAGTTTATTGCCTGTGATGCGCCCTATTGGGGACGTGGACGAAGATGAAATCGGATTTTTAGGGGCAGGTCTGGGGCTTGATGTTTCTGATTTGAAACCAGCCATTTCCCCTATGCGCCGCCAAGTGATGCTGATGCGTCAAGTGATAGCGTGGGGTGGGTTTGAACAATCGCTCGCCCCCGCACAGGCTTGGAGATTGGCGGCAGAGCTGGCCCGTTTTATGGATCAAGTTGATACCGAGGGGCTGGATTATGCTGGCCTCAAGGATCTGGTGCCAGAAGGCCTTGCGCACCACTGGGATCAAACGCTTGAGTTTTTGCTCATTGTCACACAGGCTTGGCCTTTGATCCTTGAGGCAGAAGGTGCGGATAATCCGGTTGTCCGGCGTGATAAAATGCTGCGTATGTTGGCGCGGGCATGGCAAACAAAGCCGCCATCTGGCAAAATTATCGCAGCAGGGTCGACAGGCTCGATACCGGCAGCCGCAGATTTGCTTGCCGTGGTTGCCCGGCTGCCCGAAGGCTGTGTGGTGCTGCCCGGGTTTGATAGCAATCAAAGTGATGCATGCTGGGATGCACTTGATGCCACCCACCCGCAAGCGGCCATGAAAAACCTGATCGAACAGATGGGGGTCAGCCGTTATGAGGTTGCGCGTTGGCCGGGCTCTGAACCCAATGAATATACTGCCAGAAGTACGTTCTTACGTGCCGCGCTTCTACCCTCTGTTCTTACGTCTGAATGGCGTTTGATAAACCATAAAATCAGATCAGATGATCAGTTGTTTGGTGGATTGCAGGCGATCACGTCTCCAACACGGCGCGAAGAGGCTGATGCTATTGCAGTCTTAATGCGAGAAACTCTGGAAACACCCGGCAAAACGGCAGCTCTTGTTACCCCTGACCGCCAGCTTGCACGTCATGTGCGGGCCAGTTTAACACGGTGGGCAATTGATATTGATGATTCAGGTGGGGACCGGGCTCTAAATACTATGCCGGGCCGTTTCCTTGGTCTGATTGCGCAAGCTGTGTCTGATAATTTGGCTCCGGTTCCATTGCTGGCGCTGTTGCAACACCCTCTTGTTGCTATGGGGCAAGAACGTGCTCACTATTTAGAGGCAGTTCGGCGGCTTGATAAATTTGTACTTCGGGGAGTACGTCCCGCAGGTGGCGCGGATGGCCTTATGGCACGCGCCTCTGTTGTTGCCGCCGATACTAAAGCGACATTTAATGATAATGACACAGCTTTGTTAGGGCAGTTTCTCACGGCCTTAAAGCCGCTGATGGATGCCTTTGATGAGGGGGCGACACTACAAGATATTGTGGGCATGCATATAAAGGCGGCTGAAACACTTGCTGCAACATCAGAGCAAACCGGAGATACAGTGATTTGGTGTGGCGAGGCTGGGCGCGCACTGGCAGATGGTCTTGCTGATTTACTGTCAGAGGCGGCTATGCTTGGGGATGTGCCTCAGGATGGGTATGCCGCGCTGTTTGCGGAAATGCTCGCGCCTATTACAGTGCGCCCGGTATGGCGCCGACATCCACGGCTTAGCATATGGGGGCCACTGGAAGCTCGCTTGCAGCGCGCGGATGTGATGATCCTTGGCGGCTTGAACGAAGGTGTTTGGCCTGGAGAAATTCAAAGCGATCCTTGGATGAACCGGCCGATGCGCGCCGACTATAAATTACCGCCTCTTGAGCGCCGAATAGGGCAGTCAGCACACGATTTCTTGCAAGCCGCCTCGGGCGGGACGGTTTTTTTAACACGCGCGGAAAAAGTGGATGGCTCCCCCACGGTGCCGAGCCGTTGGTGGTTCAGAATAGAGGCGCTTGCCGGCAAGCCTATACCCCAAGCGACACAATATCTGGACTGGGCAGCGCGGCTTTCTGTTGCAGACCGTGCGCCAGCGCTGGACCCGCCAGCCCCCACACCGCCCCTATCCGCGCGGCCAAAACGGTTGTCCGTAACCCAAGTGGAAACTTGGATGCGGGATCCTTACGGCTTGTATGCCAACAAAATACTTGGTCTTCGCAAACTTGATCCGGTGGATGATAGCCCGTCTGCATCTACCAAAGGCACTTTGTTGCATGAAGCTTTGGAGAAATTTTTACAAGAAGACGTGCCTAAATATGAAGCCGAAGGTTTGGCGCGTTTGATTGCGGTTGGGCGCCGTGTGTTTGAGCCTGTCTTAACCCAACCAACCGTTTATGCTTTTTGGTGGCCGCGCTTCGAACATATCGCAAAATGGTTTGTTGAGAACGAAAAAACCCGCGCCCAAACCTATGAAGTTGCCGCCGTTGAACGCCGAGCAAAAGCGATTGTTCCGGGCACTGATTTTACCCTTGTTGCGAAAGCTGACCGCATTGACCGTAAATTGGAAACAGGCGGCTTAGAGGTAATTGATTATAAAACGGGAAATGTTCCGGGTGCGAAACAAGTGGCTGCTGGCTTTGCTCCCCAATTGCCATTAGAGGCATGGCTCGCTGAAGTAGGCGGCTTTGAAGGCCTTGCGGCTGCGGCAGTGGAGGACCTGATTTATTGGGAACTGAAAGGCGGAGTTCCTGTTCAGAAACAGAAAAGGCCAGTGAAAGATATTGCACACACTGTCACAGCAGCTCTCACGGGGTTGCAGGGCCTTATAGAGGCGTTCAAAAACCCTTCAACGCCGTATTTGTCGAACCCCAAACCAGACATGGCAGGATACGGGGACTATGATCATCTTGCGCGGGTGAAAGAATGGCGCGGTGGGCAAAGCCCTATTTCGAGCGATCCTATGCAATCCGGCACTCCTTTGTTAGACGGGAAGACAGATGGCTGAGCACCGCATGACCCCAGCGCAAGCTCGCGCCACTGAGCCTGATCTCACCGCTTGGGTGGGGGCGTCTGCTGGCACGGGCAAAACGCATGTTTTAACCGCACGTGTCCTGCGCTTGATGCTAACGGGGACGCGTCCGGAAAATATCATTTGCCTGACTTTCACAAAAGCCGCCGCCGCCGAGATGACCAACCGTATCTTTGCGGAACTGGGCCGCTGGGCTTTGTTGGATGATGAAAATTTGGCAGATGTTATTTGCCGCCGCACAGAAGAACGCCCTGACGCAGATATGTTGATCCGGGCGCGGCAATTGTTCGCTGAAGTGCTGGACCTGTCACCGGGCCTGCAAATTCAGACGTTTCACAGTTTTTGCCAATCTTTGTTGGGGCGCTTTCCCTTAGAGGCCGGCATGGCACCGGGTTTTGAGGGTATAGACGAGGCTGAGGCGCGTGATCTGATGGCCTCGGCCAAGGATGAAATGTTAGCCTCAACACGTAGGCAAGGTGGGGCTGATTTGGCCAAGGCGCTGAACCATGTGGCCACGTTAGTAACAGAAAACACCTTCGATGAAGTCATTGACCGCTTGGCTTTTGAGGCCCCTATGTTGGCGCGGGCAGAAAAAAGTTACGGCGGGCAGGCTGGGCTTATTGCTGCTTTATATAGGGCGCTCGGCTTAACGCCGGGTGATACCGTAGAAAGGTTGGAAGCCAGCGCGGTTCAGGACAGTGCGTTTGACACCGCGGCCATTCAAAGACTGGGCACTTTCATGCTTGAAGGCAGTGATAAAGAGGCCGCAGCAGGCGCGAAACTTGTGGCTTTTTCTGGGGCGACAGAGGCTGAGCGCCGGGCCTTATTTGGAGCCTATAAGCAGGTTTTTTTAACAGCTAAGCATACGGCCCGCGCGAAGGTGGCCAATAAAGGTACGCTTAAAAGTGATCCGGGCTTTCAAGATGTAATTGAAAAAGAGCAAACGCGGCTGGTCTATATTGCAGACCAGTCTCTGCGGATCAAAGCGGCGGCTGCAACAGCTTCGTTACTTGAGCTTGGTCTCGCGCAGCTTAGCCGGTATCGGCATTTAAAGGCTGCGCGCGGGTTGGTCGATTTTGATGATATGATCCAGCGCACCGTTAGCTTGTTTCGCCAACAGGATGTCGCTCCGTGGATTTTATTCAAACTGGATGCTGAGGTGGAGCATATTCTTGTTGATGAAGCGCAGGATACCAACCGCGATCAGTGGCGCGTGGTTGAGGCGCTGTCCTCGGAGTTTTTTGCAGGCGAAGGAGCTTCTGATAAGCGGCGCACATTGTTTGCGGTCGGGGACGCAAAACAATCAATATTCTCGTTCCAGCGCGCGGACCCTCGGGAGTTTATCAGGGCTCGCGACCGGGTTTTTAAACGCGCAGATGGGGCTGATCTACGCTCCGAGGCGGTTCCGCTGAACCTGTCTTTCCGGTCGGGCAAAGCCGTTTTGTCGTTGGTGGATGCGGTGTTTAATCCTGAAGCAAGGGCGTCTCTTGGCTTGTCACCAGACGATGACGAAGTGCGCCATGAATTTATCCGTAAAGGAGACGCCGGGCTTGTGGAACTATGGCCGCTTGAGGAACCGCAAGATAAATCAAAGGATGACACACCCGAATGGGCGCTGCCTTTAACCCAAGAAAGTGTCGATGACGCACAGCAACGTACAGCATGGCGCATTGCAAGCCGTATTAGCGGCATGATCAGATCAAGGGAACCGCTTGAGTCTAAATCCCGGCCCATTAATGCAGGGGATATAGTGGTTCTGGTGCGCCGCCGCACGGCCTTTGTTGACCATTTGGTGCGCGCCTTGAAAAGTCTAGGTGTGCCGGTTGCCGGTCGTGACCGTATGGTATTAACCGACGAACTTGCCGTGATGGATATTTTGGTGCTTGCGCGCTTTGCTTTGCAGCCTACGGATGATCTGGCGCTTGCTACCGTCTTAAAGGGCCCCTTTGTTGGCCTTGACGATGCGGCGCTATTTAAGCTCGCACATGGGCGCACGGGCAGTTTGTGGCAGGCACTATTGAGGCAAAAGTCAGAGGCGGAATTTTCAGGCACGGCCGTTCTTTTGAAGCGGTTGCTAGATAGTATCGACGTGAAAACACCCTTTGAATTTTTTAATCACATTCTGACGGAACTGGATGGCCGCAAAAAACTTGTGGCGCGGCTTGGGGATGACATCCATGATCCGGTTGATGAACTGCTTGAAGAAGCTCTGCGTTTTGAACTGACAAGCTCTGCTTCGATGCAGGCCTTTGTCCATAGTGTTGATCACGGTGGTTTGCAGATCAAGCGAGACCTTGAAGCAGCAGGGAATACTGTTCGTATTATGACAGTGCATAGCGCTAAGGGGCTTCAGGCTCCGATAGTGTTTTTGTCGGATTTGGTTGGGCTGCCTGACACATCGCGAGATAGCCGTCTGTTGCCGCTGGATAGCCCTGATAAGGGCGCTCCGTCGCTCCCGTTCTGGACATCTCCGGCTAGCGGCTTGGCCTTGATAGAAGATATGAAAGCAGCGGTGAAGGCTCGCCAGATTGCTGAATACCGACGGCTTTTATATGTCGCCCTAACCCGCGCGGAGGACAGGCTTTATGTGGCTGGCTGGAAAGCAAATAGTGACCCGCCCGAGGACTGTTGGGCAACGGCAATTAAGGAAGGGTTTGACCGCATCGGCGCAGAGGAAATACCCTTAGAAGGCGGTCTGAAGGGCCTTCGCTTTTATGTTGGACAAGAGGCCGAAGTAAAACCGAAAAGTGAGCATAAAACACCTTCCGCTGTGGCCGCGACACCGGATTGGCTGTTCGCGCCGCTGCCTGCGGAACCTGCACCCGCACGCCCTCTCGCCCCCTCGCGCCCAGACGAGGAGCCTGCCGTGTCCGGCCCATTGGTGCGCAGTGATGCCCGGCGTTTCCAGCGTGGGCGCTATATTCATGCGCTTTTGGAATGGCTTCCGGACATTCCCCTTAATGTGCGTGAAGCATCGGCTTTACGGTATTTGGCGAAATCTGCCCCTGATTTAAGTGATGAACAACGCTCTGCGGTTTGGCAGGAGGTGGACACAGTGATTTCAGGCAGTGATTTCGCATCCCTGTTTGGTGACGGCAGCATGGCCGAGGTCCCTATTGCGGGCATCGTTTCTGGGCGCGCTATTAGCGGACAGGTTGACCGCCTGCTTGTAACGGATACTGAGGTTTTGGTGGTGGACTATAAAACGAATCGCCCACCGCCCAGCGATGTGCAGGGGGTGGCGTCTGTGTACTTGCGACAAATGGGTCTTTATGCACGGGCGCTTGAGGCGATCTATCCGGGCCGCCGTGTGCGGGCTGCTTTGTTGTGGACGGACGCAGCAAAGTTAATGGAATTGCCAAAACACTTGATGGATGAAGCACTTAGCAAATCCGGCATGTAAGCTATATATGGGGTATTTTCACTCATTTGTGACTAAACCTTGACGCCTTGGGGCGCCTTACCTATTTTAGCTAGCAAAGGGACGGACCCCGTAAAAAGCTGCTTTAGGGCGGCATAGGAAAGAGTAAAAATCATGGCGACGATCAATGTAACAGACGATACTTTTGAGGAATTGGTCCTGAAATCTGACAAACCAGTTGTTCTGGACTTTTGGGCGCAGTGGTGTGGGCCTTGTAAGATGATTGGCCCGATTCTGGAGGAAATTTCCAATGAACGCGATGATATTGTGATCGCAAAAATGGATATTGACGAAAATCCGGGTGTGCCAACCAATCACGGCGTACGGTCTATCCCAACGATCCTGATCTTCAAGGGCGGCGAGCCTGTTGCGACCACCATGGGCGCGAAACCCAAGGCACAATTGACAGCATGGATCGACAGCGCAGTTTAAAGAAAATTCCCTACAATTCCCTAGAAAGAATAGCATTATAACGTTATTCGGGGAACAAACCGGCGCTGCGAAGTACACGGCCAGCCAGATATAGGCTGCCACAAATCAGGACAAAAGGCGGGCGTTCAGGGTTCGCCTTTTCTGCTATTGCTTGAAGCGCCGTTTTTACATCTTTGGCCAATACGCCGCTGATACCTAAGTCGGTTGCAGCTCCGGCTAAGAATGCAGCGGTGGCAGACCCTGTTTCGCCGGGAATATCAACGGCAATCACTTGTTCAGCCAGCCCAGCAAGTGGCTTTAAGAACCCTGATGCATCTTTGTTGCTCATCATACCAACCACTAAGGTGATAGAGCGTTCAACCGGATCGGTTAAGCGCAAAAAGCTTCTGAGAACGCGTGCTGCCGCAGGGTTATGTCCACCATCGAGCCATAAGTCTGAGCCTTCACCAAGGAGTTTATGCAAGGGCGTGCCCGCTAGATTTTGCAGTCTGGCAGGCCAGCGGACCCAACCAAGCCCGGCTTTAATTGCTGCATCGGGAATGGGGACTGCTTTTTGTGCATGGGCAATGGCGATGGCCATGCTGGCATTTAAAACCTGATGGTCGCCTGCAAGGCTAGGGCCAGGAAGTTCAAGGACTGTTTCCCAATCTTCATATAGAAACCCGCTGTCACGTTTCATTTCAGCGTGCCATGTCTCGCCGTAATAATAAGGCTTCACCCCGGCTGTGTTGGCTGCGGCTTCGATACTTTTCCGAGCGACTTTGGGCTGAAAACCAACAACGCAGGGCACACCGGGTTTGATGATCCCCGCTTTTTCAGCAGCGATTTCCTCCAGCGTGCCCCCAAGAAATTCTTTATGGTCAATACTGATAGGTGTGATGCCCACAGCAGCAGGTTTTTTGATCACATTTGTTGCGTCTAACCGCCCTCCGAGACCAACTTCAAGGATGCACAGATCAGCAGGCACCTCGGAAAACGCCAATAATGCTGCGGCGGTTGTAATCTCGAAAAAGGTGATGGGGCGGTCCATTGCCGCTTTCTCGCAGCGCTCAAGCAGGTCGGTAAGATACTCTTCAGAAATAATTTTTCCGGCAATGCGGATACGTTCAGCAAAGCGCACCAAATGGGGGGATGTGTACACATGAACCCGGTGTCCGGCGGCCTCAGCGATTGCCCGTAATGTCGCGGCAGTGGAGCCTTTGCCGTTGGTGCCTGCGATATGGATCACCGGCGGAAGTTTATCTTCCGGGTTACCCAGCGCCTTTAAAAGTGTGGTCATGCGCCCGAGGGAAAGGTCGATCTTTTTGGGATGTAAAGCCGTAAGGCGCGCCAGAACAGCATCGCTTTGTGCCGTATTGATTATGGGGGTATTGTGAGCCATCTGCGGCGCTTATTCAGCTGCCGCTTTGCTACGGTCTCCGTCCATCAATAACGACAAAATTGTACCAATTTTCTCCCGCATATTGTGGCGGTGAACCACCATATCAACCATGCCGTGATCCTTGAGATATTCCGCCCGTTGGAAGCCTTCAGGCAGTTTTTCGCGGATTGTTTGTTCGATCACGCGCGCGCCAGAAAAGGCGATCATCGCGCCCGGTTCTGCGATATGCACATCACCAAGCATTGCATAAGAGGCTGACACTCCGCCAGTAGTGGGGTCTGTCAGCACAACAATATAAGGCAAGCCTGCATCGCGCAGCATCTGTAGCGCTACGGTTGTGCGCGGCATTTGCATCAAGGATAAAATACCCTCCTGCATGCGCGCGCCGCCTGAGGCCGTATGCAGCACAAAAGGAACACCAAGACGCAAGGCCTCTTTGGCAGCAGTGATAATGGCTTCACCCAGCGCCATGCCCATAGAGCCGCCCATAAAGAAGAAATTTTGCACACCAACAACACAGTCCACGCCACCGATTTTACCAACCGCAACCTTAATGGCATCTTCGTCGCCTGTATTGGCACGCGCGATTTTTAAGCGTTCGGTGTATTTCTTGGTGTCTTTGAATTTCAAAGGATCGGCCTTGACGGACGGCAGATCGACAAATGTGTAATTTTGGTTGTCGAACAAACCATCCATCCGCGCTTTGGGCGGCATACGATCGTGAAATTCACAGTGGGCGCAAACATATTGGTTGGCAATGAATTCCTTTTGGAAAATCATCTGTCCGCAGTTTTTGCATTTGTGCCAAAGATTGTCCGGTGTGGACTTAGGATTGAGCACTTTTTGCAGTTTTGGTTTGACGTAATTTGTAAGCCAACTCATGGGGTTTCGCCTTTTTCCCTAGTGTCTTTATCGAAAGATTTATTGTCGCCCAGCCCTGACACCATCCGCCAGTTTGCGGGTAAAGTCCAGAACCTCTTGTAGGCTTTTTCTGCTAAATGTTCCGTCTTCATGACTGCCTGCTGCAATCTTTTCGACGATTGCCGTACCAACAACAGCGCCGTCAGCAACGGCAGCCACTGCACCAGCTTGCTCTGGCGTGCGGATACCAAACCCAACAGCGACGGGCAAGTCTGTATGTGATTTAATGCGGCTAACCGACTGACCGATATCACTGGCCGCCGCGGATTTATCGCCGGTTATACCTGCAACGGCAACATAATATATAAAACCACTGGCCCCTTCCAAAATCGTTGGCAGGCGTGCCTCGTCTGAGGTGGGGGTCGCGAGCCGGATCACATCAATGCCAGCTTTTGCGGCAGGGCCGCGCAGTTCGGCATCTTCTTCAGGCGGCAAATCAACGATGATCAAACCGTCGATGCCAGCATCAGCAGCATCCGTGCAAAAAGCCTCAAGGCCATAATGATAAACGGGGTTGAAATAGCCCATCAAGACAATTGGCGTCTGCTTATCGGTTTGGCGAAACTCACGCACCATCTCAAACGTTTGCTGGGTTGTTGCCCCAGCTTTGAGCGCACGCTGTGCGGCTTTATCAATCGCGGGGCCATCGGCTGCTGGATCAGTGAAGGGCATACCCAATTCGACTATGTCAGCGCCTGCTGCGGGTAATCCCGCCAGAATTTCCATCGAGCCAGCCCGATTTGGATCACCCGCTTGAATATAAGTGATAAAAGCGGCCTGATTTTTGGCTTTTAGGGCTGCAAAGCGCGCTTTAAGTCTGCTCATATTAGATCTCCTCGCCTAAGGCCTGAGCCACTGTGAAGATATCTTTGTCGCCGCGCCCCGAAAGGTTTAAAACGATCAAATGATCTTTGGGTAGGCTAGGCGCGATCTTCATCACTTCAGCGATGGCATGGCTGCTTTCAAGCGCTGGGATAATGCCTTCGGTTTGTGTGCAAAGCTGGAAGGCCTCCAGTGCCTCATGGTCGGTGGCCGGTACATACTTAACGCGGCCTTCTTCGTGAAGCCAGCTATGTTCAGGCCCTATTCCGGGGTAATCTAAACCGGCAGATATTGAGTGCGCTTCAAGGATTTGGCCGTCCGCATCTTGCAGCAAATAAGTGCGGTTGCCGTGCAAGACACCCGGTTTTCCGCTGGCGATAGAGGCTGCTGATTTGTCGGTCTCAATGCCGTGTCCGGCGGCTTCGACCGCGATCATGCGTACGTCAGTATCGTCAAGAAAGGGGTGGAACAGGCCAATGGCGTTTGATCCGCCCCCAATACAGGCCACCAGCGTGTCGGGCAATCGGCCTTCACGCTCTAGGATTTGTTCGCGTGTCTCGCGGCCAATGATCGACTGAAAGTCACGAACCATCATCGGGTAAGGGTGTGGGCCAGCGACAGTTCCTATGATATAAAAGGTATCATGTACGTTTGTGACCCAGTCACGCAGGGCGTCATTCATGGCGTCTTTTAGCGTGGCTGAGCCTGATGTAACCGGTTTCACTTCGGCGCCCAGCAATTTCATGCGGAACACGTTTGGTTTTTGGCGCTCCATATCCACCGCACCCATAAAGACGGTACATTTCAGACCAAACCGCGCCGCTACTGTTGCGGTTGCTACCCCGTGTTGGCCTGCCCCAGTTTCGGCGATAACACGGGTTTTTCCCATGCGTTTGGCCAGCAGCACTTGGCCGATAGCGTGGTTTATCTTGTGTGCGCCGGTGTGGTTGAGCTCTTCACGCTTGAAATATATTTTGGCCCCGCCTAGATGCTCGGTTAAGCGTTCGGCATAATATAAAGGACTTGGTCGCCCGATATAATGCGTGTTGAGATCATCCAATTCCGCAAGGAAACTGGGGTCTTTTATGGCTTTGGCATATTCGGCTTCGACATCAAGCACAAGGGGCATCAGAGTTTCTGATACATAGCGACCGCCAAAGATACCAAAATGGCCTCGCTCGTCGGGGCCGGTGCGAAAACTGTTGCGCGTCATGGGTTACCTATTCTTCCGTTATTTCCATATTGGCTTAGCCGCAAGGGTGGATGCTTGGGCCGCAAACACAGCGTTTGCTGGCAAATTTAGAGGCCAGCGGGGCTTTATGTAACCGCTTTTGCCGCTATTAGAAAGGATTGGATGAGCGCAGACGATTTTTTTCCGGGCGCGCTTTCAACGCCAGATGAAACATCAAGCGCCGTAGCACCGCTAGCGGCAACGGCTTCGCCAAGATTATAAGGCGTTAGCCCACCGGCTAACATCCACTTGTAAGGCAGGCTTTTATCTTTCAGTAACGCCCACGGAAACGATACCGCATTGCCGCCGGGCAGCAGCGCCCCCTTAGGGGCTTTGGCGTCAAAGAGGATACGGTCCACATAGGGCGCGAAGGCTTCCGCGCGGTTGATGTCGTCTTCGCTACCGACCGCGACGGCTTTGATGATGCGCACACCCAGCTTGTCTTTTAGGCGTGCGGCATGCTCGGGGGTTTCACTGCCGTGCAGCTGCACAGCGTCGAGCGATAAGGCGGTAACGGCAGCCGCCATTAGATCATCGGCAGCATCCACAAACACACCGACACGTTTTGGCCCTTTGGGTAATTGCTGCGCGAGTTTAGTAGCGGCTTCAAGCGTTAGGTGGCGCGGTGAAGCCGGAAAAAACACAAACCCCAACCAGCGCGCGCCGTGCATAGCGGCAGCGTGTGCATGCTGGGCGTCAGTAATGCCGCAAATTTTAACGTCAACTGCCATTGGGGGTTGCTCGGTTTTTCACTTAATCATCACTTTTTAAAATATCAGAAAATTCTACGTCCGAGCGGGTTAAAGCAGCAGTTGCGGCCTTGAGCAAGTCCTCACCCAGTAATTGTCCACTGTTCCACGTGGCCACATAATCAAGCCCGTCCCGCACCGTATGATCGCGAGAATGATTGAGCACAGCCTTGGTGCCTGCAACCGCAAGCGGGCTTTTACTTGCGATCTCACGCGCTAAGGTCATCGCTGCCTCAATCGCGGTGGCTTGGTCGGCCTCAATAGAATTTACAAAGCCGTATTTGCTGGCCTCCTCGGCCTTAAATTTTCGGCCTGTCATGGCCAATTCTCGTAAGATGCCTTGCGGCAAAAGGTAGGGTGCGCGCTGCAAAGTGCCTACGTCTGCAACGATGGCGACATTGATTTCCTGAATGGCAAACCAAGCATCTTGGGATGCGATGCGCATATCGCAGGCGGAGATCAGATCAATGCCGCCGCCAACACATGCGCCGTGAATGGCTGCGATCACTGGCGCCCGGCAATCCTCAAGTGCGGTGAAGCAATCTTGTAAATGAAGGATATGTCGGCGCAGTTTTTCGCGCACGCGTGCAGGATCGTCAGCCGCACCGCCCCCTGTTTGGCCCAGCACAGAACCGCTTTCCTTTAGGTCAAGCCCAGCGGTGAAATGCTTACCGTTTGCCGATAGGACGACAGCCCGCACGCCATCTTTGTTGCCGAGCCAGCGAAAGGCTTCGCCAATTTCAGAGAACATAGTGCCGTTCATAGCGTTTAATTTATCTGGTCGGTTAAGCGCAACACAGGCCACCGGGCCATCAAAGGTAATCTCTAGCGTTTCAAAATCCATCATCAAAGCCCCTTGGTGCGATAGCCGCCAATCATACGGTATGCGGAGGCTTTCTTATATTTATTTGTAGCGTTTTATCAAAGCGGCAAAGTTTTTGGCTTTGGCCATGTCTTTGCCTGCCTTGCTGCCAGAGAACCAGTTTTTGATGAATTTTTTGGCCTTTTTATTCTGGACGGTCTTTAGCAAAGCGTCTGTAACGGTTTCTAAGTCTATATAACCGGCGCTGAGATCAGAACGCAGGGAACGGACAAGATCAAAAAATGCGTCTCTGCCCAGTAAATCATAAAGCACAGAGAAAGCAAAAGCGCTGATATCATCTGTCGTGGCTGAAGGCGCCATTTCGCTTATGGGAGTTTTCTGTAAATATTTGTCAGATGAAAGTGCACGAGTGACCTTTTCAAATTGAGCTGATTGAAAGCGGTCTATGCCGCTTGGATTGCTAAGAGCAGCGTAAACTGCTCGGTCTATACCATTGCCCCAATGCCCGCTCCGTCCGGTCTGATTGAAATTCCACAGGGCATAAATGCGGTTTTTATCAGCCTTGCTTAATGTGGGGTCTGCTAGATAATCGCTACCGACAAAAAGGGTGGTGGCTTTGGTCTTGGTTACATACCCTGTCGGCAATTCCACGATATTAAGTGTCCCCTTAGGTGTACCAAGACTGTGCGAAAGCTGTGCTATTTTGGCAGTGAATAGATCGACGACGCGTGTGGCGCCCGCCTTATTCCCCTTGAGATATGCCACAGAAATAGGGCCATTTTTCAATCTTTCATAAGGGGCAATTGCTAAGGCAAGCGGGCTGGTGGGGTGTTTGTTTTTAAGCTCTACATTGGTTTTTTCGTCTTCAACGGTTTTATTGGAAACCTCTAACGTGCCAACAATCCCTGTTGGCTCTGGCAAAGTGATATCAGCAAATTGGATGAAGGGTTTTGTTGCCCAAGCCGCTTTGATAGACTTTATGTTTGGGTCTGCAAAAACGGGATAGGCAAAGCTTTCTGAACGTAAAATGGTAAAATCTGGGTTCAGGGTTTCTTGAACACCAACAAGCCCTGTCCAGGATAAATCTTCCAGATAACCACGGAAATGAATTATAATATTTGTGCGTTTGCTTTCTTTTAAAGGTTTTCCCAGATCAATCGTAACATGATTTAATTCCAGCATATCCATGCCTTCAATCGCTGCAATCTGGGACGTTGCTTTTAACGGACGTTTTCGCCGTTCGGCTCTGATAAATTGTAGGCCCGGATTTAAAAGGACAGAAAGATGCTTGATGACTTTGTCGCCTTTGGGGCGAAAACTCATGACATATGCCCCGACAATTTGGCCATCACGCGGATTGGGGTCTAGGTGTAATTTGGCAACTAGATTGGCGTCTAAAATATCTATGTCACTTGTTTGTGCGACCACTGTGGGGGTAAAGAACAGTATGAATACGACAAAAAAGACAGCGAAGCGCATATGGGACCTCCTAAATCATGCAGGAAGTTTCTAGCGGGTTTCAAGCATAGCGTGCAAGAGGATAATATATATCAGTGACTTAAAAAGGGTGGGGCGCGGAATTCTTTAGGGAGTGCAAAAGCGGCTGATCAAGGTGTCGGCTATATCTGAGGCGGCTTCGATATGCGCTATATCAATGTTCAGGCCATATACTACAAATAGTATTTGGCTTGTGGTTGCGCCTACTAAAGTACGCTCGCTATCGCAAAAGGGCGTGCCAAAGGCGCCGTTTTTGTCTGCAAGGACAGGCAGGCCTTCTAAATTGATAAGACCGCGCCCGATGCTTTCGTATGTTTCCCCGGCTGCCCCAACCTTGAGGGTGATCTTATTCCCAGCAAGCTTGGCGGCATCATAACAGCCTACTGGAACGCCGGTCATCAGGGATACCAAGTTGCCGCAATCAACCACATTATTGATTTGATACAAGGGCTTGCCTGAAAGCACGCGCCGAGTAAGGGCTTCTGAGGAGGGGCGGTAGCGGCTTGGGTCTTTGCCTGTTGCCTTAAAGGCTGTGCGCACGCCTTTAATCACCGGGTCCGAAGAGGCCGCTTCGCCCAGCAGTTCTTGCATACGCACGTCAGCCCCATCCTCAAGCGCTGTGATAAGGGCAGGCGGGCTAGGGCGTACACCAACGTGAAAATCCAGAAGGCCCATGTGGGTCTCTAAGCCGTGGCGCGCATAGGTTTTATCAATTTTCAATTGCATGAATATGCTCCCGGATAGCAGGACATTAACGGGGTTTTTTGGAAAACCAAAGTCAGAAAATTGACCCGTTTTCAAACTAATTGGACAGGGAGCGGTTTTGGCCTTCTAAAAAGGGATTAAAAATGTGTAGGATACGGTGTGAAGGGCTGAAGTGAGGCCATATTTCGTTGATGTTTCCGGATTTCTGGGCTTTCCGGATTTCCCGGTTTTCTAAGCTTTCCGGCTTTTTCGAAATTTATGGCCTGCCAAGTTGGGATACCCTATGTGATGAGTAAAACCATTCAGTCGGCTGAACAGCCAGGGCTTGAAGATCTTATCTATGATTTCTGCGAGGATGAGATCCCGTGGAAAGGCGGTAAGGCGTTGTTTTCATGGTGGAATAAAGCGCGGGGTGAGCATGATTTCCCGGCAAGGCAAGATTTTTCCCCTTTGATTATGGTCCCTTTTTTACCGGCAATTATGCTGCATGACGTTGGTGGGCAAGCCCGAACATATGGTATGCGGCTGGTTGGAACGGCGATCACCGACGTTTTAGAATATGACCCAACGGGTAAAATGTTGGACGAAATACCGGCTACAGCAACCTTGCGTGCTCGGTATGACTGGGCTCTGGAGCATAAAAAACCCTATATGTGTCTTGATGTGCCTGCGCGCTGGGCCAATAAAGATTATAAGGCTTATTCCACACTTGTTCTCCCGCTTGGTCCTCCGGGCGGAGAGGTTAACATGTTGATTGCAAACCTTTCTTTTGCTAGTCGTTGAAACATTAGGGTGTTGCGCTTGATTTTTTAACTGGCTTTAGGCGTGGCCCCAATTGTCAGGATCGTCCGGTTCCCCGGGGGCATTGGTGGGCGATAAGCCAATATCATCGCCTTCGGTATTAACCCCAAGACCCAAGACTGTGCGGTTGGCATATGCAAAATAAGCGGCCACTTGGTTTACCTCTAAAATTTCGCCGTCAGACAGACCGGCATCGCGCATTTTATCAAGTGACACCTGTGTGACAGCCGCAGGTGATTTTGTGAGCAGCATTACATAGTCCAACGCGGCAATATCGCGCGGTGATAGGGAGCCGGAAGCCGCAGCGGGCCTGCCTTTGCGCAGTGCCGAGATAATTTCATTGCTGGCCATATCATCGCAAAGCAGGCGTTTTAATCCCGATGAATGGTGTGAAACGCAGTATGGGCAGCTGTTTATTAGGCTAACATAAACGCCGACAGCCTCTAAAAGCCACTTGGGAAGCCGGTTTCGGGGGTGATGCAACACATATTTATAAAGCGTCATGTGCCCTTCTAGGGTGTGAGGCCTGAGACTGTGTGCAATGAGAATATTATCGACGTTATCTCCGGGTCCTTTCACCCGATCGTAAATCGCCTTCAGTTTTCCTGTCGCTGCTTTGTAACCTATGGTTTCAATCCAAGCCATTTTCGCCTCCCCGAATGTTGGATGACAAGACTAAGCGTTGGTGTTGTGGAATGCAAAATAGCAAAATGAATATGCGGGTGAATTTAGCGGCTATTTGTTTTTAGCGAAGCGAGAAAATCAAAGAAATGCGGCCTGTTGTGTTGGTACGTGCCGTCGATGCCCATGTAGGCAACCGCGAAAGATCCTTGTGGCGCTTGCCAAAAAACGATCTCTTTATGAAGGCGACTAGTTTTGTCGAGGACATAGTAGCTTTTTTTGCTTTGGTGGCTGGTTATTTTTTTTGTTGATCTATTGGATACGGCAAATATCCTAAGCCAATATTTCTGAAAATCTTTCAAACCTATCTCTGGCGAAAAAATAAGGACTAGGGTTGCTTGTGAATAGCCTTTGGTTTCGCTGTGTGGGGCAGAACCCGTTGCAATGCTTAGAAAATTTGTAGGATGTCCCGCTGTATTGGTAAATTCACGTACATCTTGAAGCATGAAATAATAGGGATAGTCCACTTGCCAGTTGCCGGTTTTGGATGAGAGGTTGAACAGACCCTTCCGTAGGCTTAAAGCCATATCGCCCGGTAAGGTGTTGATCGGGGTTTGCTGTTCCCAACTTGGTACTTTCAATTGGTTATGGAGCAAGTATCCGCCGTAAACGCCCAACCGTTCGCTCCATGAAAATAGCGTGGCTAGTATTAAATCAGGTTCGGATGGGACGATGGGCTGTTTGTTCGCAACCCGGTGTTTGATATGTGAGTTAATCAAATAATAAAGATGCTCCCGAGCTTGTTTTAATTGCTCGCCTTCTAGGTTTTCCGCTTTAGTGTTTAGCCAGTTGTTAAAGCGTGTCGTACGCACTGCAACCTCTGCAGCGCTAAAAATAGGCTGTTTCAGTGGGGCGCTAGAATACCCTTTCAGTTCATGTTGATCCGGATCAGCAGCGGTAGTCGCGGTGAGTAGAAATACGCTCGTTAGAACAATCACAATCTTTGGTAACATGGAATGACCCCCCCAGTGAATATGCAGGCACACTAACAACCAAGGCTCGCGTGAGCGA
>WFTS01000046.1 GCA_015485385.1 Kordiimonadales bacterium
CATATCGCCATAGATTTGGGCGCCAAACAGGTGGCGCGCCGCCTCGCCGAGCATTTAAGCTCCCCGTTGATTTTCCAGCAATATAGTCGGCTGGTTATTGATTGCAATCGCACTGATTTGGCCAGCAGCCTTATCCCTGAGATCAGCCACCTGACAAAAATCCCAGGGAACACTGATCTTGGCGAAAAAGAACGTGCGGCACGTATTGACGAAATTCACACACCTTTTCACACAGCTGTCACACAAGAACTGGATCGCAGAAAATCCGGTGATATACCGACCATATTGGTGTCAATCCACAGTTTTACACCCGTTTTAGGGGGCGAAGACCGTCCTTGGCACATTGGGATACAGTATGCGAAAGATAAAGCCTTCGCCGATCTTCTTCTAAGCATCTTGCGCGAGGACGCCGCGCTTTGTGTTGGGGACAATTTGCCTTGGCCCGTCAATGAACTTGATGATTATACTATCCCCAAGCACGGTGACGGGCGCACGCTGCCTTATGCGATGATTGAGATACGGCAAGACCTGATTGAAACAGAGGACGCGCAGGCTATGTGGGCCGACCGCTTAGCTCGCGCACTCGACAGGGCACGCATAAAATATTATTCAGACTTATAAAGAAATTTAACCATTGTCCGCAGGGTCTTGGTAGCAGGCCGACACTCATATCAGAAGGAAACCCGATCATGCATGTGAGAGACGTTCGTACCGCATCTGACGCGAAAAAAATTATTCTTGAGCGCGACATAAAGACAATAAAAATTGCTGTGAATGATATTGATGGCGTCTTGCGCGGCAAATATCTATCGCGGGATAAATTCCTGTCACTGGTTGATGGAAAACTGGGATTTTGTGACGTCGTTCTAGGCTGGGATTCAAACGATACACTGTATGAAAATGGGGCCTTTACAGGGTGGCATACAGCCTACCCGGATGCCGAAATTAAGCTAATATTCGACAGCTGCCGCGAAGCACCGTTTGAAGAAAATGTCTTATTCTTTTTGGCTGAATTTGTTGGCCCTGCCGGAGCGATCTGCCCCCGAAATGCCCTGAGCCGCGTTTTAGACAAAGCCAAAGGTATGGGCTATCAGGTAACATCCGCCTATGAATTTGAGTTTTTTGTGTTTGACGAAACCCCGGACACAATTCGGGAAAAAAATTATAAAAACCTGAAAAACCTAACGCCCGGAAATTTTGGATATTCTGTCCTAAGATCCTCTGTCCATAATGAATTATACCATGAAATGCTGCAAATGTGCCGCGATATGGACATGGAAATTGAAGGTCTGCATACGGAAACCGGGCCGGGCGTTCTTGAGGCGGCTTTAAAATACGGCAGCGCGATGCAATCGGCAGATAAGGCGACCTTATTTAAAACATTCATCAAAGTATTGGCCCAGCGCCGTGACCTAATGGCCACCTTTATGGCGAAATGGTCTGTGGACTATCCCGGGCAATCGGGTCATATGCATATTTCCTTGCAGGATGAAAACGGCAGAGGTGTTTTCTATGACAACACAAAACCAGACACGATATCAGATCAGATGCGCTGGTTTATTGGTGGGCAACAAAAATTGATGCCGCAACTGCTTTCAATGGTTGCCTGTACTGTCAATTCTTATGCGCGGCTTGTGCCGGGCCAATGGGCGCCAACCGATGCCACATGGGGCATCGAGAACCGCACCTGTGCCCTGAGAACCATTGGCGGCGGGGAGCGTTCAAGTCGTGTAGAATACCGTATTTCAGCGTCAGACATAAACCCATATATCGCAGGGGCTGCAGCTATTGGCAGCGGCCTTTGGGGTATTGAAAATAAAATTGAACCAACCGCCCCCACCGCAGGCAACGCATATGATCATAAGATGCCGGCCGAATTCACTTTGCCCTCAAGCTTAGGCGCAGCCGCAGAGAGGCTACGAGCTTCAGAGGCAGCCGTTTCCTTGTTCGGGGCTGAATTTGTAGACCATTATGCCCGCACCCGCGAATGGGAAGAACTAGAAGCGCGCAAAGCCGTCACAGATTGGCAATTGCAGCGTTATTTTGAAATAATTTAAAGGGCCTATTTCCTGCGGACAAACCTGTGATTTTACTCAGAGTCTTTTCCCATCAGATCACTGTGTAAAGGCTGGCGAAGGGCCTCCAGCTTTTGAATGCGCTCTGTGATTACTGTGTGATTGCGCTCATTTAATTTAGCCACAATACATTCCAGCAGAACAAGTGTGGAAACCGCAGAATCCCACTGCGAGGGCGCCGCCGTTGGCATTGGGAAAATATGGTCCGCCATTGTTGAAATTGGTGACAGCCACTGATCAGTAAAAAGAACAATATGCGAGCCTCGCTTTTTAGCCTGCTCACAAAACAGCAGAATATCCCGCTGATAGCGCCTGACATCAAAGACAATGACAATATCTTTCACCCCCAAATCATATATGACTTCCGGCCAAGTTTCCCGCTGTTGGGGAACAATATTCACATGGGGGCGCAATATATGCAGGTGAAAATAGAAATACCGTGCCAGACTGTCAGTGAAGCGCCCTCCCATCAGGAAAACTGGGCGGGTTTCATCTGAAAGCAGGGAAATAACCGCATTAAATTCATTCGTATTCACCGACATATGGGCCAATTGAATGTTTTTAATACAAGCCTCTGCAAAAGGGGCGAACGGCGCCGTCATATCTGTTGGGACAGATGACCTCCCCCCCTGGTCCACACGCTCCAAGGGGGCCTGAAACCCTAATTGAAGCTCTTCTCGCAGGGCCGCCTGAAAATCACCGTAGTTTTTAAAACCAAGCTTTTTAACGGCCCTTAGAACAGTTGGACCGCTGACATGGGCAATCTCGGCAAGCCCGGCAATTGTGCATAGTCCAGCCGTTGGGTAATGATTTAAAAGCGTGCGCGCAACCAGTCTCTCTTTGGACGTAAGCTGATCAAGACAGGAGCGGATAAGAACGCCCATATTATTCGCTGAATCAGTCCCAAGATCACTATTCTGACGGTTTTTTTCAGTCATGTTTATCCGTTTTCCTGAATTTCATTGTCAAGCATAGCAACAATAGCAGGCTGGCTACAGTTCGTTCTAGCTTATATGAATTTTAAGGGCCCTTCAATTAAGCCATCAAAATTAATCCGGCGTGTGACATATATAAAAGTAATAATAATTGCTTAATTATTGATTGTATCACAACCTTGTAATATAAATTACAACATTAGTGCCTTGGGGCTTGGGCAGGGAAATTTAAAATTGAGATCGGGGAAATCATGAACACAAAAGAGAGCAAAAGCAACACACCGGGTGGGCATGAAACTGTCGGTGATGGATATTTTTCTGAACGCGAACTGCGCAAAGGGGCGGCGGGCTGGATACTTCTGGCGGGCCTTGGTGTTGCATATGTGATTTCAGGGGACTTTGCTGGCTGGAACTTTGGCCTTGCAAAGGGTGGTTGGGGCGGCCTTGCCATTGCTACGCTTCTAATGGCGATCATGTATACCACCATGATTTTTTCTCTTGCCGAACTTTCAGCCACAATACCGTCAGCAGGTGGTGGCTACGGGTTTGCCCGGCGCGCTTTTGGTCCGTTCGGTGGCTTCTTGACCGGAACGGCCATCCTTTTGGAATATTCGGTCGCCCCGGCGGCGATTGCAGCTTTCATTAGCGCCTATCTTGATAGTCTCATTGGCATATCCGGCTGGCCGGTCTCCCTAGCCTTTTTCGCAATTTTTATTGGGATCCACTTATACGGCGTTGGTGAGGCCCTGAAGGTGATGTTGGGCGTAACAATTTTGGCTGTCTTAGCCCTTTTGGTCTTTATCGTAGCGATGGTTCCCCATTTTGAAGTTGCTAACCTTTTTGATATTCCCGTTTCCGGCGGTTTCGGAGCAAGCAAATTTCTTCCGTACGGCATCATTGGTATTTGGGCTGCTATCCCTTACGGTGTATGGTTCTTTCTTGCTGTGGAAGGGTTGCCGCTCGCGGCTGAGGAAGCCGCAGACCCTCAGCGAAACATGCCCAAAGGCATGATCACCGCAATTTTGGTTTTACTCCTTTTAGCGGCGTTGGTTCTGGTTGTGGGGCCCGGCGGAGGCGGCGCGAAGAACCTAGCGGATGCAGGGGATCCTCTGATCGCAGCAATGCGCTCAGATACGGCCTATGGTGGACCCACCTTAACAGGAAAAATAATTAATATTGTGGGCCTCGCAGGGCTTATCGCCAGCTTTTTCTCCATCATATTTGGCTATTCTCGTCAAGTGTTTGCTTTGTCCCGTGCAGGATACTTGCCTCGGGTATTGTCGCTAACGTCAAAGCGTAAAACCCCTTATCTCGCACTATTGGTGCCGGGCTCTTTGGGCTTTTTGCTGTCTTTATCCATTGATGGTGACATGCTGATTTTGGTGGCGGTATTTGGGGCCTCCATATCCTATATCCTTATGATGGCAGCCCATATAAAGCTCCGCATCAAAGAACCTGATATGGATAGGCCGTACCGGACACCTGGCGGCATTATCACGTCTAGCGTCGCACTAGTCCTTGCGGTTATTGCTTTAATCGCTGGTTTCCTCGTCGAACCCGGCGTGATTTTCTACGCAGCGATCTTCTATGCTCTGATGGTGGCCTATTTCCTTTTATATAGCCGTCACCACCTTGTTGCCCAAGCTCCTGAAGAGGAATTTGAGGCGATCAGACAAGCTGAGGCGTCGCTTGATTGACCCTCAGCAATCAAGCCTCCATCTATACGCTAAGACAACACCCCCCAAGTCTTGCCTTGGCATAACAACAGAAAGTAAGGAAGAAAATTGGCCCCCAATAAGTTTCAAGTCATTTCACCTGTGGATGGTTCAGTTTACCTTGAACGCCCTTATGTTTCTGCGGCTGAGTTAGACCGTGCCGCCGATAGGGCCGTAACAGCCCAAAAAGATTGGCAAACCAAATCTATTGCTGAGCGTGCGGACATCTGCACGCGCGCAATTGATATTTTCCAGCAACAAAAGGTACGCCATGCACAAGAGCTGGCACAGCAAATGGGCCGACCCATCCGGTACGGCGCAGGCGAAGTTTCTGGTGTGGTTGAACGCTCAAGCTATATGATTGATATCGCTGAACGCGCACTTGCGGATATTCCCATAGAAGACAGCGCCACAAGCAAACGTTTTATCAGACGCGTACCTGTCGGAGTTGTTTTAACGATTGCCCCTTGGAATTACCCATATCTTACCGCAATCAATTCTATTGTACCCGCCTTGATGGCGGGAAATGCGGTTCTTTTGAAACATTCCAGCCAAACTCCACTGTGTTCAGAACGCCTTGAAGACGCTTTCCTTGAGGCCGGATTGCCAAAGGGTGTGTTTCAAGCGCTGCATATCACTCATCAAGATACTGCGGCCGCTATTCAGTCTGGCAAGATTAACTATGTCGCATTTACAGGCTCAGTCCCCGCTGGCGAGCGCATTGAACAAACCATTTCTGGACACTTTATTGGCTCTGGGCTGGAACTGGGCGGCAAAGATCCGGCTTATGTGCGCGCAGACGCTGATCTGAACGTTGCTGTAGAAAGCCTGGTTGACGGAGCCTTCTTTAATTCAGGCCAATCTTGCTGCGGTATTGAACGCATCTATGTGCACAGGTCTGTCTTTGATGACTTTGTCGAAGGCTTTGCGGCTTTAACGCGCGGGTATATATTAGGAAGTCCGTTAGAGGCTGAAACCACACTTGGGCCACTTGTAAACGTGAAAGCCGCAGACTTTGTACGTGGCCAGACGGCGGAAGCGATCCGTCAAGGCGCAACAGCGCTGATTGATTCGTCATTATTTCCACTGGATCAAGCTGGCAGCAATTATCTTGCCCCACAAGTGCTTATTGGTGTTGACCATTCTATGCGTGTGATGACAGAGGAAAGTTTTGGCCCGGTGATCGGTATTATGGCTGTAGACAGCGATGAAGAAGCAATCCGCCTTATGAATGATAGCGAATTTGGCCTAACGGCTTCAGTATGGACTGAAGATACATCTGCTGCCGCTGCAATTGGTGAGCGCGTAGAAACCGGGACTTTCTTTTTAAATCGGTGTGATTACCTAGACCCTGCCTTGGCTTGGACAGGGATTAAAAATTCAGGGCGCGGCTGCACCCTATCAAGCGTTGGGTATGAGGCCCTAACACGGCCTAAATCATACAATTTCCGTGTTTTAAACGAAATGAAAGACTAAAGACGTGACCCTATTTGCAAATTGGAATTATCCGACCTCTATTTCCTTAGGGGCGGGGCTTATTGGAAATATAGTCGGTGAATGTCAGGCTTTGGGCATTGAAAAGCCACTGATTGTGACAGACCCCGGGCTGCGGGCCCTCCCTTTTGTAGGCAAGCTGCAAACTGACTGCGCGCAAGCGGGCCTTGGTGTTGGCCTTTACTGCGAAGTGCAGCCGAACCCCACTGGCCAAGATATTAAAGATGGGCTTAAAATATACCAAGAGGGCGGACATGACGGCGTCATTGCCCTTGGCGGCGGAAGCAGCCTTGATGCAGGAAAAGCGATCGCCTTAATGGCGGGGCAGACACGGCCGTTATGGGATTTTGAAGATGTTGGTGACAATTGGACACGGGTTATCACATCTGGTGTCGCGCCGGTTATTGCCATACCAACCACCGCTGGAACAGGCTCAGAGGTTGGGCGCGCATCGGTTATTCTGGACACAAAAACCCACGAGAAGAAAATAATTTTTCATCCGCTTATGATGCCCAAAAAGGTCATACTTGACCCAGAACTTACTTTGGGCCTTCCTGCAGGATTAACTGCTGCTACAGGCATGGACGCGCTTTCACATAGTTTAGAAGCCTTCTGCGCACCAGGATATCATCCTATGGCACGCGGAATAGCCGTTGAGGCTATCATGATGGTCAAAAAATGGCTGCCGCTGGCTGTTAAGGACGGCCAAAATATCGAAGCACGCACACATATGCTTGTGGCGTCCACCATGGGCGCAACGGCCTTTCAGCGTGGGCTTGGGGCGATGCACGCCATTGCTCATTCTCTAGGGGCCACATACGGCGCTCACCACGGCATGTTGAACGCCATATTGATGCCTTATGTCCTAAAGGCCAACCAAAGCGTGATTGAGGATGACATCGCCCAATTAGCGCAGATAATCGGTTTAGAGGGTACATTTGAAGCCTTTCTTCAGTGGATTATTGATCTCCGCGCAGACCTTGAAATCCCGCATAGTTTAGCGGGCATTGGCATCAAGGACGATTGTGCTGATGCGATTGGCGAAATGTCTGTCGCAGACCCAAGTGCCGGGTCAAATCCGATAGCATTTGATAAGGAAGCTTACAGCCATATTTGTATGGCCGCGATTGAAGGACGTTTAGAAATTTAAGGAAATATTTCCTTTACCAAACATCCAATATAGTGCTTCCAATCCCGTTGTAATTAGAACTGGCAAAACCTACACGGCGTTTGATCACCACTTGAGCAAAGCTCGGTTGGAAAGGCTATAGAATAAACTGAACACACATTTTTGGGTGTAACCGTCTGGCAAAAAAAGGCCCGACAGTGACTTGGGTTCACTGTCGGGCCACTGAGTGTGTGGCATAGGTATGCCACTGGGAGAGGAATGACCTTTACCAGTCTACCTGGGCCCGCAATCCAAAAGTGTTAACGGAATTTTTGCCGTCTAAACCATTCTCTTCGACCGCGAAGGCATCCGTAATCTTTGAGTTGGAATAATTGGCCATAAAGCGTGTGTAATTATTGAGCCACCAGCTTGCGCCGATAAGAAATGTATCCTGCTGGCCCCCTTGGAAACTATCGTCTGATAGATCGATTGTATCAAAGCGCACCGCCAATTGCAGAGCGCCCGAACCATTAGCATTTTTAACTTTTGTGCGGCCAAAAACACCCTTCTTAGCGCTATAAGCCCGCTTCTCTCCGGTTAAGAAGTAACTGGCTTCAACATAACCGCCTGAGAAAGATGGGTTGCTTTGTCCTGCAGCCGGGTTGCTTAGGCTTGCCGTTAAGGTCGCCCATTCCCCTTGAATGGCCAGTGGGCCAAAAATGGATGCAACCTCAAAGCCTAGCATTGTGTCTTTGTTTGCGATCCTTCCGGTATTGATAAAACGGCTTGCAAGATGCGCAAATGGGCGCTGGCGGTAGCGAAGATCATTTTGATCATCCCCCTGATTGCGACGACGAACCGATGCGCCAAAGTGCATTTGCGCATCACCAAATTTGGGGCTGTATGTGGCCCGTGCGGCCACTGTTAAGCCCTCGTCTTCATTTTTGGTGCCATTACTGCCCCGGAATACCCCTACATTTAAAGTATAGTTCTCGCCGCCAAATCCGGCTCCGATGCCCATCTGACGGGCTAGGTCAAAGGCATCCGTGAAGGCAGCTCTTTCCATAAATGTGATGTAGCGAGAGCTGGTTTGCTCCTCAAGCGAGTTTGGCGTTTTAAACTGCCCAAACGTCAGCTTTATAGGGCCTTTCCACTGAATATATGCGTCTTTCAACCTAACGAGGTCGCCTGCAAAATCAGCTTCAAATTTATATTTAACATTTTTCCCAGCCTTGCCTTCGATACCCAAGCGGGCAGCCCGAAATTCTGTAGCCTTGAGGTTTTCAGAACCGTCTTTGTCGCTCTCAAATTCTGCATCTACAAGCAAGCGGCCGCGCAGGTTCATTTCAAAATTACCATCTGGGCTAGATATTTTTGGGGCCGGTTCCCATTTTACTTTCAGTGGGGCGTTTGAGCTGCTAGCTGCTTTCTTTTCGCTCGCATCAACTTTTTTCTGCAATTGAGCGATCTGTTTTTGCAAGGCCGCCATCTGTGCGGTTAGCTCGCTAATATCCTGTGCACCAGCAGGTACACTGCAAACCGCAGTCATAAGTGCCGTTGCAGCCATAAATCCATGTTTTACTTGATTTTCTCTCTTAATCTTAATCATCTTATTTCCTCCGAAGGCACGCCGCTATAAGCGACAAAACGAAATTATTGTCAGTGTTCCCGAACCAGCTTTTAAGAAGGGCAGATGATCGCTCTATGGCGTTGATATGACAGAATCATTACAGTTAGGTGCGTAGGGATTGCTTATTCCCGCCATATTCACGATAACGACAGGTAAGAAAAACAAGCAAAAAACGTCGAAAGCACTTTGCTCTATGGTTTATAATCATGTCTCTATCGATACGCTTCCGCTGCCAATTCTTTTGATATCTGAAGCGCGCACGCTGCTTGCGATTAATAAGACGGCAACCGCACTTTTCGGTCGCTTCGATATTGGCTGCGATATTTCTGATGTCATCGGCAACAGCCGGTTTCTCGATGCTTGCGAAAGAGTGATCATCTCAGGGCTTGAGCGTGACTGTGAAATTGTTAGAAAAAAACATGCCAAACGCCGCTTCCAAGCTCACCTAAGCCCCTTTTCGAATGCGGATCGCCATGGTGTTTTTGTCGTATTCCATGAGACAACTGCGGCCTATGAAGCCGAGAAAATGCGGTCATCCTTTGTGGCTGATGTCAGCCATGAATTGCGCTCTCCACTGACAACCATGATCGCAACGATCGAAACTTTAAAAGGCAGCGCGGGGAATAAACCTGATGTGCGTGCGCGCTTCATAGATTTAATGGCCGATGAAACGAACCGTATGCACCGCATCGTTGATGATTTACTTAGTCTATCGGCAACCGAAGCGAACGAACATATCACCCCCAAAGATACTGTAAATTTAGCACCCATAGCCGCAAATGTTGCAGAGGTATTATCTATAAAAGCCGAGAGCAAAAACATGCCTCTCGTATTAGATATTGAAAAAGGCCTACCGGACATTCTCGGTGACAAAGACGAATTATATCAGGTTATTTATAACTTGGCTGATAATGCCGTAAAATATGGGGCAGATGGATCAACCGTTACCCTTGCTGCCCGAAGTGAAGCCGAAACCGTAATATTTCATACTCAGAATTTTGGAGCTTTAATAAAGAAAAAGCACATCCCTCGGTTAACAGAACGCTTTTACCGAGCGGATAAAAGCCGGTCACGCTGCTTAGGGGGAACCGGGCTTGGATTGGCGATTGTGAAACATATCGTTAACCGCCACTTAGGTAAGATGGATATCACAAGTGATGAACCTAACGGCACTATCTTCGAGATCACATTTCCCAGAAAATAGTGTCCCCGAGAAAACAACTCTTTCCGATAAGAACAAAATGATATGACACCCCAATCTATTCATGCGCAGGCCCACATATCAATCCAGATTTTGTCACACACTTGTCACAAAGCAGTAAATAAGCTGTCTCATATGCGTCCTATGTTGTGCCCAATTAAACGCAACATGAAAGCATGAAAAATGATCCTTAAGTTAGTAACACTTGGTCTTGCCCTTTCTGTAACGACAGGGGCCTCCTATGCGGATGAAGACCAAATTCGTATTGTCGGCTCATCGACGGTTTATCCTTTCTCAACCGTGGTGGCAGAGCGCTTTGGGCGCAACACCCCATATAAAACACCGATTATCGAAAGCACCGGTACGGGTGGTGGCTTCAAACTGTTTTGCGCCGGAAACGGTGTCAACACACCAAGCGTATCCAATGCTTCACGCGCTGTGAAATCCTCAGAGGTTGCACTGTGTGCTAAGAACGGCGTGAAAGATATTATCGAAGTAAAGGTCGGCTACGACGGTATTGTGATGGCAAATGCCCGCAACGCATTTGACTATTCATTCTCCACTCGTGATATCTTTTTGGCTCTTGCAGAACAAGTTCCTGGCCCGGACGGGGCGCTGGTAAAAAACACTGCTCGGACCTGGAAAGATGTAAACAGCGCCTTGCCGAACACCAAGATTGAAGTGCTTGGCCCACCGCCAACTTCTGGCACACGCGACGCATTTGTTGAATTGGCGATGGAATCTGGTTGTAAAACATTCCCCAATATCAAAGCGCTGAAAAAGACCGACAAAAAAGCCTATAAGAAAATTTGTCACAGCATTCGTGAAGACCATGCCTTCATCGAGGCGGGTGAAAATGATAATTTGATCGTACAGCGCCTGCGCGCCAACCCAGACGCCCTTGGCATCTTCGGCTTTAGCTTTCTGGATCAAAATTCAGACACAGTGAAAGCCGCCAAAATCAACGGCGTTCAAGCCACTTTTGAAAATATATCCGATGGCTCTTACCCAATTTCACGGCCACTGTTTTTCTATGTTAAAGCGGCACACTTGAACAAAGTTGATGGCCTTGGAGAGTTTGTTGCTGAATTTGTGAGCGACAAAGCGACCGGTGAAGATGGATATCTATCTGAACGCGGATTGATCCCAATGTCTTCTGATGAACGCCATACATTAAACAGCAAAGTGCTTGATGCTGTTTCCAAATAAACTTCAATTATAGAAGAAAAACGTGGTTGATATAACTGGCGCATTAGCGCAGAAAAAAAACCGAATTAATGAACAGGCCATCAATATTTTATTGGTGGCCTGTGCTGCTGCGGCCATTTTCGTTACAATTGGCATTGTTGCCTCATTATTATTTGAAACAATCCGCTTCTTTAAAGAAGTCCCAATACTGGATTTTTTATTCGGGACCAATTGGTCTCCGCAAACCGCAATGCGATCTGACCAAGTGGGATCAAGTGGGGCCTTTGGTATCATCCCTTTGATCACTGGTACTGCGCTTATCAGCGTGATCGCGCTTTCAATCGCTGCACCGCTAGGGGTGTATTCAGCAGTCTATTTAGCGGAATATGCCAAACCCGCAAGTCGCGCCATTTTAAAACCGATGCTGGAAATTCTCGCCGGTATCCCAACAGTGGTTTATGGATTTTTCGCAGCGATAGTTGTTGCCCCTGCCCTTCGAGATTTCGGAGCGCTTGCAGGACTGGACATTGCCTCTGCATCAGCTCTGGCCGCGGGGTCAGTGATGGGCGTGATGATTATCCCTCTGGTATCCTCTATCTCGGACGATGCGATCACTGCAGTTCCTCAAGCGCTGAAAGAAGCGTCTATTGGGCTTGGCGCAACGCGCTCTGAAACCATTCGCCGCGTGGTTTTACCTGCGGCACTGCCCGGCATTGCGGGCGGCATCCTACTGGCCGCGTCACGCGCTGTGGGCGAAACTATGATTGTGGTTATGGCCGCTGGCTTGACGGCAAACCTAACCGTTAATCCCCTTGAAGCCGTGACAACAGTAACCGTGCAAATCGTCATGTTGCTAACGGGCGATCAAGAATTTGACAGCGCAAAAACATTGGCTGCTTTTGCCCTCGGGTTAACCTTGCTTGCGGTGACATTGATTTTTAACAGCATTGGCAGTTGGATTGTTGCCAGAAACCGAGAAGCTTATGACTGATCAGTTGAAAAATTCGCCTCTATCAGCGGCTTCTGTTGAGGGGCTTGGGCGGCGGTATCGGGCTGAAAAAAGATACCGGTTCATTGGATTCGCCGCTGTCGCGGCAAGCCTTGGCTTTTTGGCGTTTCTGATCATTGCAATTGGTTTCCAAGGGGTGGGTGCTTTTTTTAAAACCGACCTTCGCTTTGATCTTGATCCCGCGGCCGTGCAAGATAGTGGCGGGGACGCATTCGGGCTTCTGCGCTCAACAATACGCAGCAACCTTGAAGGCGCATCATCGCGTCGGGCAAAGCGACAAGCTTATGGACTTGTCAGTTCTGAAGCTGAAGAACAAATGCAAGCCCTGTTGGATGCCGCCGCAGAAACAAATACAAACCCTCAAGTAGTTTGGGTATCCGCGTCAGCCGAAGTGGATTTGGCCGTCAAAGCAGGCATAGACGCATTGATCAACGCACAAGACAAGGATGCAGGCCTAACACGCCTAAGCGATCAACAGCTCCGCTGGATCAAAACCCTAGAGCAAAATGGGGCTGTACGCACCCGCTTTAACCTTGGGTTTTTAATCAACGGCGATAGCCGCGACGCTGAACGGGCCGGCCTAGGCGGAGCAATAATGGGATCACTGTTTACACTTTTGATCTGCTTGGTGCTTTCATTTTTTGTCGGCGTTATGGCCGCAATCTACCTAGAAGAGTTCGCACCTAAAAATAAATGGACCAGCTTTCTAGAGATCAACATCAACAATTTGGCCTCGGTTCCTTCTATTATTTTTGGGTTGCTTGGACTTGCGGTTTTCTTAAATGCCTTTGGTCTTGCGCGGTCATCATCTCTTGTGGGCGGCATGGTTCTGGCGTTGATGACCCTACCGACGATTATCATCGCCTCACGAGTTTCATTGCAGGCCGTTCCGCCATCTATTCGTGAGGCTGCTCTTGGGCTTGGGGCAACACGCATCCAGGCCATATTTCACCATGTGGTGCCGCTTGCTCTGCCCGGCATGTTAACGGGTGCCATTCTCGGTATGGCGCGCGCATTGGGTGAAACTGCACCCTTGTTGATGATAGGCATGGTTGCTTTTATTGCTGATCCACCAAGCAGCGTTATGGACCCTGCAACAGCCCTTCCGGTTCAGGTCTTCTTGTGGTCAGATAGCCCCGAGCGCGCATTTGCAGAGAAAACTTCTGGTGCGATTTTGGTATTGATCCTATTCCTGATCCTGATGAACAGCGTTGCTATTTTACTTCGCAAAAAATTTGAAAAGAAGTGGTAAACTCTATGGATGCGCCAATTTCCACCGATACAAACCTTGATGCTTCACCAACCCAAGAGGCCACCACTGAAATGAATATTGCGACCGACACACACACATCTTCAATTAAGATGACCGCTAAGAATGTCTCAGTATTTTATGCTGATATGCAAGCGCTCAAGGATGTCAGCCTTGATATTATTGAAAACCGTGTGACGGCCCTTATTGGCCCTTCAGGGTGCGGTAAAACAACTTTCTTGCGCTGTATCAACCGCATGAATGATTTGATCCCAAGCTGTAAAGTATCGGGTGAGATAAAACTGGGCGACCATGATGTCTATGACCCAAGTGTAGATGTTGAAGTATTGCGTCGCCGCATTGGGATGGTGTTCCAAAAACCCAACCCGTTTCCTAAATCCATATATGAAAATGTCGCTTACGGACCTCGTATCCACGGTCTGGCTGAAAACAAAGAGGCACTAGACGCTATTGTCCGTAAAAGCCTGAAGCGGGCAGGTTTGCTTGATGAGGTCGAAGGGCGCCTAGACGCCCTTGGTACCAGTTTATCAGGCGGGCAACAGCAACGCCTGTGCATCGCGCGCGCCATTGCAATTGAACCAGAAGTGATTTTGATGGACGAGCCCTGTTCCGCACTAGACCCAATCGCAACAGCCAAAATTGAAGAACTGATAGATGATTTGAAAAAACGATACACCATTGTGATTGTTACACATTCCATGCAACAAGCAGCCCGAGTTTCTGACTATACGGCTTATTTTCATTTAGGGGAACTTGTTGAAAAAGGTGAAACCAACCGAATTTTCACCGCACCACAACATTCTAAAACTGAAGCTTATATCACCGGTCGGATCGGTTAGGAAAACACATGCAAAAAGATCATATCGTTCATGCCTTTGATGCCGAACTTCAGCAATTGGATACATTGATTGCACAAATGGGGGCTTTGGCTCAGCAGCAACAAATCAATGCCCTTACAAGTTTTTTGGATAATGACTGCAAGGAAGCAAAACGTGTAGCCAAAGCTGATAAGAAAATTGATCAGCTTGAGCAGGATATTATCACTCATGCTACGCAGATATTTGCCCTTAGGCAGCCTATGGCCGCCGATCTGCGAACACTGGTGGCCTCTTTCAAAATCGCCAGTAATTTAGAGCGCATTGGTGACCATGCTAAAAACCTGGCCAAGCGAACAAAACGTGTTGGTGATATACCAATCCTCGCTGAGGTGAAGGGCTCGCTAGAAATTATCAGCAGCCTCACCATTGCAATGACCGGCAATGCTCTAGAGGCTTATGCAGAACGCAGCACTGAAAAAGCTCTTGCCGTCTTAAAACAAGATGAAGACGTTGACCGCAGGCATAAAAGCCTCATTCGTGAAGTCTTAACCTATATGATAGAAGATCCAGCAAGTATCACTGCCGGCACGGAACTTTTATTCATTGTAAAAAACATTGAACGTGCTGGCGATCATGCCACCAACATCGCCGAGCAGGTCTATTATATAATTACGGGGCGCTACATTGATGCAGGCCGAGATATCACGGGCCACAATCCAGACGATGCAACATCCGCTGCACCATAATATGCCGCCATGAACCGATAACGGAAGTAACAGTATGACCCTTGCAACATCCTATATTTTAGTCGCCGAAGACGAACGCGGCCAAGCCGAAATATTGAAGTATAATCTGGAAGAAGAGGGCTTTCGCGTTGGTGTCGCCCCCGATGGTCAGCGCGCCTTGGATATGATCGGGGAAGCCGTACCGGACTTGCTTGTTTTAGATTGGATGCTTCCGGAGGTCTCTGGCATTAAAATTATGAAAAAGCTACGCTCTGGGTCAGACACCAAAACTCTTCCTGTGATTATGTTGACAGCCCGCGGTGAAGAGGATGACAGGCTGCGCGGTTTTGAAGTGGGCGTGGATGATTATGTTGTAAAGCCCTATCTTCCGTCAGAACTGATTGCTCGAGTCCACGCTGTGCTGCGGCGATCACGCCCCGAGCTTGAAGAAGAAAATATAGAATATGGTGGGATCGAACTTGATCTAACCAGAATGCGTGTCACACGGGATGGCGCACCTATTGACCTTGCATCTACTGAATTTAGGCTCTTGCGAGCCCTTATGTCTCACCCGGGCCGCGTCTATAGCCGCAACCGCCTGATAGATTTGGCATGGGGCAGCACAACATATTTGGAAGACCGAACCGTTGATGTTGCGATTAAACGCTTGCGCAGCGCGCTGAATGAAGGCGGTAAAGCAGATCTGATTCGCACAGTGAGAAGCGAAGGCTACGCGCTTGAATAAAGGCGGAGCCTATCCGTTCATTAATTGGTGTAATAACCGCTTTTCGTGCCATAATAATAACCTTGGTCGCCGTAGCCATACCCTTGGTGACGTTTCACATCAACCTGAGTTAAAACAACGCCCGCAACACGCGCGTTGGTATTACGGAGCTGCTCCATGGCGCTTTTGACTATACTGCGTGGTGTTTTTTCCCACTGCACTGCAAACAATATTGCATCCACCTGCTTTGAAATCACCAGAACGTCGGAAACCGCCATAACTGGTGGTGTATCAATAAGAACCAGATCAAATTGCTGACGGGCCTGTTCCAAAAACTGCTTAAACTTTCCTGAATTAAACAGGCTCTGCGGGTCATCATGTTTATCTGCCCACAAATACCGCACACCCGATAATTCATCCGTATACATATCAAGATCGGCGGAGGTTTCTTCTTTTGGATCAAGAATATCATTGATACTAGCGTATTTGCGTGGATCTAAATTCATCCGGTGACGCAAAACCGGACGACGCATATCCCCTTCAATGATCAAAACTTTCAAGCCTGTACGCCCAAGAATTTGTGCCATACAAAGCGAGGCCGTAGATTTTCCCTCGCCAGGAACCGAAGAGGTGACAGCCAATATTTTCTTGGCGTCATCTTCAAGGCCGCTGAACATCAAAGCTGCATGAATATTTCTGTGGGCCTCAGCGAAAGAAGACGTAGGTTTATTGCGAAGATACTCCTCCGGCCCCACACCTTTCAGTTTAGTATTGCCAATCAAGGGGATCATACCCAAACCGCGTAAGGATAAATCTCTGCGCACCTGATCAAATGTCCTGTAGCCATTGTCCAGCGCTTCTAAAAGAAATACTAAGCCAACGCCAAGACCCGCACTAGCAAATATAACAAGAATAAGCGTCAGCTTCTTCTTTGGGAAAGAAGGCTCGGTAGGAACATCGGCACGGGAAATAATACGGGCATCTGCTTGCTGTAGACCATTTTGGCTTGTGGTTTCTTTAAAGCGGGCCATAAATGTCTCAAGAAGAACCCGCCCAGCTTGAGCCTCACGCTCCAGTTCACGCATACGCACTAGGGCACGGCTCGCCTCAAAATTTTCCGTCTTTAATTTTTGAAGGTTACTCTCCAGTGATTTCACACGAATAGCCGCTATCTCTGCCTCACCCTTAACCCCTGCAACAATGCGCTCAATCTCGGTTTCGATCTTATTTGCGATGTTTGATAGTTCGGCTGTGATATTGATCATTTTGGGGTGCTTGGGGCCGTAACGCGTTGCCAATTCTGCCCGTTTCCTCTGCACCTCGGATTGTTGCTCTTTCAGTCTCTGAATTAAGGATGATTGAAGCACTTCCAACAAAGCACTATTGGCTCCGCCTGATAGCTCGGTCGCAATAGCCTGATCTCTGCGGGCTTCGGCGCGGGCTAGGTCGGTCCGGGCATCCACAAGTTGCGAATTTATTTGGGCCAATTGCTGTTCAGCAACAGTGCCGTTCGCGGATGATCTGATCAGTTGATTTTTCTCGCGGTATCTTTGTGCCGCCTGTTCGGCTTCGCGTACATTATTACGCAGTTCCGCAACCCGCACATTAAGCCAATCATTAGCACGCTGCGTTGCCTCAAACTTCACTTCTAACTGATCTGTCAGATACAGATCAGCGAGAGCATTAACAATTCGCGCCGCTTTGACCGGGTCTGTTGATTCGAACGAAAGCTGCATACTATATGAACGCGCAGGGTTACTAACCGAGAGCTTGGACAGAACTATGTCTACAACTTTTGATTTTGTAGCTTCAGCCTTTTGTTGCTCTGAGCGGGTGTCTATTTTTTTGCCCAAAATTGCGTCAGACCAAGCCTGCGGTAAATAATGAAATGGGTTCAAAAAGGAAAGCAAACTCCTTTTTGTGACAAGCTCGCTATTAAACTCTGGATCTTTGATCAAATTCAACTGATCAACAAGTTTAGAAGCAAGCCGCCGGGATTTTAAAACGTCAATTTCGGTTTTAATGGCCGCAACGTCAGTGCTCATGCCCGATAGAACAGCCTCTAGGTCTACTGTACTATTCTTTCGGCTTTCAATAGCCATCAAAGCATTTGCCGTGTAGCGCGGTGTCAATTGAACCAAAATCAATAAAGCCAGAACTGTAAAGAAGACGGTGACATTTACAATTACCCATTTGCGACGCCACAGCGTTGTCAATAACGCGCGAATGTCAATAACGTCCCCATCGTCCATTGGGGCTTGCATGTCGCTGTTCAACTGTTGGGGTAATCGATTATCATGCATGGTCATTTACGATCTAAACTAGTAAAAACATTCTGGTTAAATTAGAAAAAGCGCTCAGGAATACGGATGATGTCACCAGGGCGAACAACGGCCGTGCCGTCCACAGTCATCTTAACTTCCTCGCCATCCTTACGCCTGGTGATTTCAATTTTTTTCTTGTTTGCCCTGTAAGTAAATCCTGAACCAAGAGCCACCGCATTTAGAACAGTCATGCCGCTTACATAAGGGTAGCTACCCGGTTTATTGACCTCACCCATAATATAAAAAGGGCGGTAATTTAGCACTTCAATATTGACCCGAGGTGTAACAAGATAACCATCCGCTAATTTGGAGACAATCGACGCTTCTGCATCGCTGATATTGCGCCCGCCTATTTCAACAGAGCCAATCAGCGGAAGCGAAATTCGGCCAGTGCCATCAATCTCAAACTCACCAGATAATTCTTCTTCACCAAATACAGTCACACGGATTTGGTCGCCCGCACCTAACTGGTACGGTGCACCATCATCCTGAGCGAAAACAGCGGCGCTAAAAAGCGCCGCCGCAAAAAACGATATTAAAATTTTATACAAGACATTCTCGCACTATTTAGAAGGCAGTGTCACTAACATATCAGCATTCGTTAGCAACCTACCACTGTGCAGCCAAGCTTACAATGAAGGAATGAAGCTTATAGTCCTGATTAACAACACCAGTTTCACGTTGGTCGTATGAATAATCAGCATTCAGCGAGAAATTACGGTTGAACATATAGCGCATACCAGCGCCAACCTTGGTCATATAATCCACACGACCAATATTTTGGTAATCCATATTGGTGTAAGATCCGTTGACATTCAAAAGTACATTGCGGCGCAGTTCATGTTCCATACGCACAGAATACAATGTAGCCAAAATGCCAGAAGCTGGCCGACCACTATTTAAGGCTGTAACCGTAGTCTCGGTAACACTCCGGTCCACACCAACACGTACAGATGTTAATTCTGTTGCCGACCACAATAGCGAAGCCCCGAATTTGACATCACTAATATTGCCAGCCTTTCGAAGAGTCGCACCATCAAAATCACGCTTTACATAACCAACATAAAACTCACCGACTGACTTGCCGCCAACATCAAAACTTGTACCGGCGACAACGTCCCAACCGTCGTTATCCCGAAGCGGACCGCCATCTTGCTGGCTATCCACATAGGTTACCTTGGTAGTGGTAAATTTAACAAAAGCTTCAAAATCGTCATTCAAGTCGTAACCCAAACGAACAGAGCCTTGTACCGTTTCACGGTCACGATCATCATTATTGAGGAAACCGCCACCATTCAGGGCAGCATCGTCATAATTGGCTTTCACATAACTACCGTCAACCGCAAAAGACATCAGGCCTTCATCGCGTTTGAA
The DNA here is from genome assembly GCA_015485385.1 of Kordiimonadales bacterium. Lineage (GTDB taxonomy): Bacteria > Pseudomonadota > Alphaproteobacteria > Sphingomonadales > Kordiimonadaceae > Kordiimonas. Next base: position 19,591 of record WFTS01000046.1, read on the forward strand.
GCCGCCCTTTACCGTCAAGGTTGAATATGTGGTTTGCTCAGCCTGATTGCTCGCTGTATCAGGTGACCCACGATCCTCATGTGCATCCGAAAATGACAGATCCGCGAAAATATTGGTGCCGCGTGTCATATCAATACGGCCAGAGGCGCCAACATTAATATCTTCGTAATTTTCAGTGCTATTATCCGTATAACGGCCAACTTTTGCGCCTGCATTCAAAGCAAAATAATTATTGTTCCAATCGGAAACCAAATTAAAGGATGGCTTAATGATTGCTATGAAGTCATTGACGTTGGGCGTTGAGGCATCATCCGTTTTATATATGTTGCCGTTAAATTCACCATCAACTGCAACAGACGGGTAAAATAGAAATCCACCAGAGCGCACACCCGGTGCAGAAAAATCTGGACGATATTTCTCATAAACAGACTGAACCTGATCACTATCTTGAGCAGCTACTGCTGGAACAAGCACACTAGATCCGAGCAGCGCAAGAGATAGAAGTTTGAATTTATGACAATGCATTGGTTTCACCCCACAAGAAATTGATATCCCATCTGACATCAGTATCGTTAACATATACCTAATTTAATTGAATTTTATACACAAAATGTAGCCAACTAGATACCAAAAATATACTTAATTTCTTATATATATCAGAACCTTGTCCTAGCGTTGCCCAAAAAACACACATTTGAGCGGTCAAGTCTATGTTTGAAGAAACTTCACGGTTTCTTTTTCTAAGACAGCGGCCGTTAAAACCCCGGTTGCAAATGCGCCTGTATCCACTGAAACCCGCCCGTCTTCACTGGACGGCTCTCGAACGCCAGTGTGTCCATGAACAATTTTCAGTCCAAAATCATAATTGTTTTCGGTAAATTCGCGCCGAATTCCTAACTTGTCACGCCGGCGCTGCTGCGTAAGGGGAACATCAGGCCTTAAACCAGCGTGAACAAATAAAACATCCCCACATTGCCAGTGCACGCCCAGTGAGGTCAAAAATGTGCGGTGCGATTCGGGCAACGCGTGAGCCAGAGCATTAGAGGCATCAAAAAGAGCGTCAAAATTGCTCTCTTCTTCCAAAATTACCCCGTAGCTTGCCAGTGTAGCCAAGCCGCCAACCCCAAGCCAAAACTGGCCTTCGGCGGGATCATCCAAAAAATGCAGCAGCATATCTTCATGATTTCCAGCATGGCAGATCACAGTATCAATCCCTGCCGGCGGGGATGTTTTTAAAGTAATCAAGGCCTCGAGTACCTCGCGGGAATGGAAGCCTCGGTCAATATAATCGCCAAGGAATATAAGAGATGCGCGCTCAAAGCTGCGGTTTGCCATATCCTCATGGATAAGATCCAATAGCCTAAGCAGCAAATCCGCGCGGCCGTGAATATCGCCCACTGCATAAACAAGCTCACCCTCAGGCAGACCGTACTGAGGCTTGCTTAGTATAGGCTTACTGTCTTTTGCCGTATTGAAAAATTTCTTCCAGAACAAAGGCCAAGGATCTTTCGGTTGGTTACAAAAGAAAAGGCGAAGAAACCTCCGCCTTTTACATAGTTACGAGTATGCTAGCAAACAGGCCGCCTTACTAAATCCTATGTTGGGCTACCAGCCTGCGCCGGATTTGGCTCAACCACAACAGGAACCACAACAACTATGGATGGGGGCCGTGGTGGAGGGCCTGCCGAAACGGTCGGCCCAGCCGGGGCATTTGACGAACCCGGCTCACCACCGCTTTGTTGGTCACCTTGCTGGTCACCGCCTTGCTCGTCACCACCTGGTTGGGCACCTTGTTGATTTCCACCACCTTGGTCATCGGCCTGAGGGGCACTGCCAAGGTTGTCGCCAGCCGTACCACCAGCATCCACATAGCCCATCTGCACATCAACGCTCACCGACGTCGCAACTTCAACTTCAAGATTTTGAGCAGCTACCGCATCACCATTTTCCTGGGCTGTGGTAGCAACATCACTGGCACCTTCGCCCACTTCGGTCTGCACATCTTCGCTGGCACCATCCGAGGCTTTAAC
>WFTS01000047.1 GCA_015485385.1 Kordiimonadales bacterium
AACGGTGGTTCGCTCCACCGTCACCTGCGGCGCTGCCACAAGAAACGGCGCAAACAAAGACGGTTGGGTGTTATCCGCAGCATGATACGAGACCGCGTATCGATCCATGAACGACCGGATATCGTTGCCACTAGGGGCCGCATCGGCGACTGGGAAGGTGATACAGTTATGGGTGCGCAAGGCAAGGGTGCGGTGGTCACTTTGGTCGAACGCAAGAGCCGTCTGCTGCTCGCTGGCGTGCTGCCAGGCAAGGCTGCAAAGCCACTGTCATACAAAGCAAACCGGCTCCTGAAACGCTTGCCAAAAGCGTGGCGACAAACCCTGACACTTGATAATGGCACCGAGTTCGCAGGCTTTAAAAAGATCGAAGCCGCCACCGGGATCAAGGTCTATTTTGCAGACCCTTATGCCAGTTGGCAGCGTGGATTGAACGAGAACACCAACGGGCTGTTGCGGCAGTATTTCCCAAAAGGCTGCGACTTTAGGGCTGTCTCTGACAGAGCCCTTGCCAAAGCCGTCGATGAGATCAATAATCGACCGCGTAAATGCCTCAACTTCAGAACGCCAAACGAGGTCCGTAAAAACCCAAGTGGCGCGCTTTCAACTGGAATCTAGGAACCACCTGTCGAGGTACTAGGATCGGCAATGCTGGAACAGGGTCAGTCTGTTAGAGCTATCAAATGATAAGTCGAGTTTTTTTGGGGCGTTGATGTTGTGTTTGGCTTACTAAATGTGAATCTTGAAGGATGAAAAGTGACAGTGATTACTGTTCTATTATTGCTTTTGATATCAGCCGGTAACTACTTTCTGTGTCTGATTATGGCAAATATTCGTAGTAGATTGTCATCAGCTAGTATAAGAAAGCCAGTCGCGGGGAGTATTCTTAAAATCATCGTTCAGGTTATATGGGTTGTTGGTATTTTGATAACTTACCGTCTTATGCTTTCAGTAGATGGCTATTCAAACGGGGAGCCGGTTGATGGTCTGGTAATTCTAGCTTTTTGGTGTGCTCCAATCTTGATATTTGTTTGGCAGCATAGAGTTGGTAAGTCCGAGTGATGGCCTAGATTCCAGTTGAAAGCGCGCCACTTGGGTTTTTTCGGACCTCGTTCGTGTCTGGGACAGTATAAATTAATCCATCTTTTCCGAAATAATCTGCGCTTTTGGGTGCCACTTTTATGGGTGTCCCTAGCGCTTGGGAAGGCGTTTGGGGCTGATCTTTGCGGTTGCCGTTTTATCCGTTACGCCTACGGTGTGCCCTGCCGCCGTGTTCGCTTTGCTTGGATTTCGCAACTCTGCCTGCTTTTGCCAACGCGCGCGCCTGCCTCGCGGTGGGTTTGGATTTGATCCCCTTAACCGCCTTCTTTAATTTTCTTTTTTTGGCACCTTCGCTTAAGGCCATCTGTGCATCCTTTGCTGCTTGGAAAATAACCTACCCCCGGTGACAGCAACCACCAACAGGAAACGCCCTCGCCCTAACCCTAGCCCCGAAACGGGCTTCTTGTGGGCCTGTGCAGCACGCCGCCTGTTGTTGGGGTTTTGCAGCCGGTGGTGCCCGGCAGGCTAAGGGGTAAACCGCGCACAGACCGGACAGCCAGGAAGGCAAAGGCTTCTGCCTCCAGCGCATCCCCCCGCCAGCCTAGCACCTCAACAGGGTCCACCAACACAGGCAAGCGGCGGCGCAACCGGCGCATAATGGTTGGATTGTGCCTGCCGCCCCCGCAAATATACCAAGCCTCTGGCGGTTTGGGGAAATGGCTTTGCGCCGAGACAATAGTTTCAACCATGAAGTCTGTTAGCGTTGCCGCACCGTCTTCCGCCGACAATCCCCGCACCGACTGGATGGTAAAATCATCGCGGTCAAGTGTTTTGGGCGGCTTTTCATCAAAATAGGGGCTGGCCATCATGCCCATCACCATGTCTTCGTGGCTAATGCCGCGCGCGGCCAGATTGCCGTCCTTGTCCACCGGTTGGCCGATATGGATCATCGCCCAATCATCCAGCATGGCATTGCCGGGCCCGGTGTCAAAGGCCATAAATTCGGGGACTGCGGCTTTACTGTCTTCATTTGGCGCAAACGAAATCCAGCTTACGTTCGCCACCCCGCCAATATTAAGGATCGCCACCGTTTCGTGTCTGCGTTCGCGCTCTAACAAAGCAGCGTGATAAAGAGACACCAGCGGCGCGCCCTCCCCGCCTGCTTTCACGTCGGCGGTTCTGAAATCATTCACCACCGGAATACCTGTAAAGCCCGCAAGGCGACCACCATCGCCAATTTGCCATGTCCAGCCCCCCTCCGGTCGGTGCGTGAGCGTTTGGCCGTGGAAACCCACCAGATCAACCGTACTGGCCTTTTGTCCAGTAACCGCCAACAGTTCTTCGATAGCGTGGCCGTGCCAATCGGTTAATTCGCGCTCCAGATCTAGTATCTGAGCAGGAACAGTGCCCCCTTGTGAGCAGCCGCTGGCCAGTTGCAGGCCATCTTTGATCCGCGCGCGCACGTCATCGGTGTAAGGCAGAGTTAACGAAGGTCCGATACGGGTAATGCGCACACCGTCGGTATAGATCATCGCCGCATCGACACCGTCCATCGAGGTGCCGCTCATGAGCCCGATCACACATTTCACATCACCGTTTGTACCCAAAACTGACATTTACTTGCTTTGTCCTAAAAATTTCCGGCCTCAACAGAAAAGTTAAGGCTGGAACTTGGTGTTTCTTGTACCCTATGGTACATCACCCCGCTCTTGAAATAGTAAATTTCAAAATTGGGACATGAAGCATCTTGTTGGGCAATATTATGACGGCTTTAAAATCAGACTTTCTGCAAATCCTTACCGAACGCGGCTTTATTCATCAGGTCACCGATCTAGAAAGCCTCGACGCAAAAATGGCTGAAGGGCCGATTTCTGCCTATATCGGTTTTGATTGTACCGCGCAGTCTTTGCATGTGGGCAGTTTGGTGCAGATTATGATGCTGCGCTGGCTCCAGAAATGCGGGCATAAGCCGATTGTCTTGATGGGCGGCGGCACCAGCAAAGTCGGCGACCCGTCCGGCAAGGACGAATCACGCCAAATGATGACTAGCGAAATTATCGAAGATAATATGGCGGGTATTCGCACGATATTTGATCGCTTGCTGGCCTTCGGGGACGGCAAAACCGACGCCGAGATGGTCAATAACGCCGATTGGCTTGATGGCCTTGGCTATATTTCGTTCCTGCGCGATATTGGCCCCCATTTCACCATCAACCGCATGATGACGTTCGACAGCGTGAAGCTGCGGCTTGAACGTGAACAGCCTCTAACCTTCCTAGAGTTCAACTATATGATCCTGCAAGCCTATGACTTTATGGAGCTTGGAAAGCGCAGGGGCTGTGTGTTGCAAATGGGCGGCTCTGACCAATGGGGCAATATTGTTAACGGTATGGAGCTGGGGCGGCGGGTCAACGGTCAACAGTTGTTCGGCCTGACAACACCCTTGATCACCACCGCAGACGGTAAAAAAATGGGCAAAAGCGCGGCGGGCGCCATTTGGCTTAATGAAGACCATCTGTCTGCCTATGACTATTGGCAATTTTGGCGCAACACACACGACGCCGACGTAGGCCGGTTCCTGCGACTGTTTACCGAGTTGCCGCTGGATGAGATCGCCCGGCTTGAAGCCTTGGAAGGCTCTGAAATCAACGCCGCCAAGATTGTACTGGCAAACGAGGCCACCGCACTGTGCCGAGGCCGTGAAGCGGCGAAGGCCGCCGAAGCCACAGCCAAAGAAACTTTCATCCAAGGCGGTGCGGGCTCTGATCTGCCCACTGTCACCGTTTCTGCGGCTGATCTGGACGCGGGCATCAATGTGGTCGATATGTTCCTGCAAGCCAAATTGGGGGCTTCAAAAGGAGAAGTACGGCGCTTGATCAAACAAGGCGGGGCCAAGTTGAACGACGAAAAAATCACCGATGCAGAGGGTCATATTTCAGCGGCTGATCTTCAAAGTGGCCAGATCAAACTATCTGCGGGTAAAAAACGCCACGCCCTGGTGGTGCCTGCCTAACAGCCCCTAAACGCCGCAATAATTTCGCTTTATAAAACAAGCCCTTCTGGTTAGCGTTATGTCCATGCTTAACCGGGAGGGCTTTTTATGTTCCGCATCACCGCCATACTTTTCGCTTACTGCCTCAGTGCCACCGCTAGCGCACAGACCATTGATATTGAGAAATCCGAGATTATTGATCTAACGCACAGCTATAACGACACAACAATTTTTTGGCCCACATCTCCGATCAAGTTTGAGCACAAACAGTTGGCCTACGGCGACACACCCGGTGGTTATTTTTATTCGGCCTACAGTATCGCCCTGCCCGAGCACGGTGGCACCCACCTTGATGCGCCGATCCATTTCTCTCGCGAGGGTATCTCGGCTGAGAAAATTCCACTGAAGCAGCTCATCACGCCGGTGTTTGTGATTGATGTGCAAGCGCAGGCTAAAGCCGACCGTGATTTCCGCCTAAGCCTAGCCGATGTAAAAGCCTTTGAAGCCAAGCACGGTGTGATCCCTCAGGGGGCGAGCGTGCTGCTTAGAACCGGATGGAGCGAGCATTGGCCCGATACCAAAGCTTATATGGGTGATGATACATGGGGCGACGCCAGCAAGCTTAGTTTCCCAAGCTTCGGTGCCGAAGCGACCAGCTATCTGGTGAAGACACGAAAGATTGCGCTGATCGGGATTGATACAGCCTCAATTGATTACGGGAAATCCACTGAATTCAAGGTCCACCGCATCGTTGGGGCGGCCAATATCCCCGCGCTTGAAAATCTCACGAACCTAGCCCCCTTGCCCGCAACCGGCGCCATATTGATCGCGCTGCCGACCAAAATTGAGGGAGGCTCTGGTGGCCCGGCAAGAGTAGTGGCCTTGGTTCCCAAAAAATAAGCTAGGCGGGATTATTTACGGGCTCGGGCTCTAGCTTTGTTTTGGTTCTGGCTTTGCCTCTGGCTGTGACTCTAGCTCTGGCTTTGATTTTGGTTTTGGCTTTGGTTTTGGTTGTGGTTTTGGTTTTGGTTTTGGTTTTGGTTTTGTAGTATCTTTCAGTGTATCCTTTGGTGCCTCAACAGCTGTTTCAGCCTCTGGCACGGCTGATTTCACATCCGAAACCTTGCCTTTGCGGCCTTCAAACAAATTACGCAGAAAGCCGGGGGCTAGTCCTGACATGGCATTGACACTTACGTCTGGCTTTTCGGTCAAGCCTTTAACGCGGTAGGTCACACCAAATAGGCCCTTGCCGTCCCCCCCGGAAAACAAGCCGCCCACAAGCGGGATTTTGCCCAAAAGCGAATTAAGCCCATACGCAGGCACCACAACACCGTTCACGTTAATTCTGCCTGCACCGGTCTCAATCTGGCCTTCCATGGTCATGCCCAGAGATGGCCCATTGGCTTTGGCTTTTGAAATATCAAGCAACCCTTGCTTATAGACAAACGGGAAATTCACCACATCCAGAGGGACTGACCCACCCTCTAAATAATTATCCACACCGCGAATAACGCCCTCTGTCACATTCGCATCTAATTTGTTGGTTGCAATCATTTGGGTATCGCTGATTTTGAGCACACCCTCAAGTTCAAGCGCCTCTCCCCAGCCATTGGTTAGCCCCTCCAAGGTAAGGTTTCCACTCTCCATATGAGCAAACAAACCAAGCCCACGCATGAGCGAACCTGCATCATCAGATTGCACTGCCAGTGGGCGCATATCCCCGTCAGGCTGAGGGCTGCCATCCTCAAGTTTCAGCATAAAGCCACCGCCCGGTGCCTCCGCAGTAACATGCATTTTAACTGGTTCACCGCCCGCGAATGACAGGTCTGCTTGAGCATCTTCAAATATTACGCCGTTCATCAACAGCATCTGCTTGGCATCCAGCCTAAGATCAAACGCCGCATTAAAGAGCTTTTTTACAGGCTTTCTCGTCAGCTTTTTCGGCCCCTCAGCAAGGGGGCTGCCACCGTCACGTTTTACCAGAACAGACTTACGAGCAAGCAGCGGTGCCAAATCAAACCGATCAGCGGTTATATTTGCAGTAACTTTGCGTGCATCATCACTGGAAATGATTGCGGATAACCGGCTACGGCCCAGCTCTGCCACCTCAAATCGCGCGTCAAGACCGCCGCCGCCGCCGCCACCACCGCCGCCAACTGGCCAAGCGATCGTTGCTGATAAATCAATGCCTTCCCCCTTTACTGTCAGAGGAGCTATCCGAAACTGCTGTGCCCCTAGATGCACAGTGCCATTAATATTGGCTGGCACACCCGGATCTTTGGACCAACCAAGCTGCGGCACATTCAATCTAGCCTCAGATGCATCTCCAGAAAAATAACCGACCCGGAATTTAAAGTTTCGTCCTAAAAATATCGCCTCTGAAAGCATGTCACCCTCAAGATAATCCCGAATATCCACTTTTAAATTCAGCAGATCTTGCTGGTTGGTGCGGCCCGACATCACAAGCTGGGTTGTGTCTGCCGCAGGGTCTAAACGCCCGGCCTTAAAATCCTCTTGCCAAGAAAAATCCATCTGTGTGCCATTGATAGCGCCCTGCCCTGAAGCGCGCATCGTATCAACATCAAGTTTCAGAGCAATTGAGGCACCGCGCAGGCCTTCCCCGCCCAACAAATTATCAAGACGTCCGTCAGTAATATTGGCCGCAACCTTATAGATCACCTGTTCTTTGGGGGGGCGGCGCACCAACGGTAGCTTCAAGTCAAGACTTACGTCAGCCGTACCCCCAAGGCGGGCTAAATCAATTTTAAGCCTGTCTTTGATCCGCACAGGTTTAGGCTCAACGAGTGTGAGTATATCTGCCACATCACCTTTCAGTTTAAACGCAAATTCGCCAACGCCCTTACCACGCTTGTTAATTTTATAGAGATGCGCCTTGGATCCCTTGATCGGCATAGAGGCAACCGTGCCACTGTCTATAGTCATATCAAATTCGGTAAGTGTCAGAACCGCGCGGCCAGATGCCCCAAGGATGGGGGCCATGGTTTTCAAATAATATGTATCAACATTTGCGACATCAAACGTTACTATATAGGGACTTCCCACGGCAAATGGGGTAGTGCCGTCCGGTTCCACATGCGCTGTAAACTGAATGTTTTTTGCCGTACCGTTCAGCATATTTTGGTCGATCCAAGCGCGCGCGCCGCGAGGGCGCCCATCAGGAAACAACCTGATGGGCCAATATTTTTTCACATTTTCAAGGGATGTTTCATCAAGACTAAGCGTGAAGCGTATTCCTGGCTTTTGATAATCAGCAAGCCAATAAACCAAGCCCTCGCCTCGAACAATGCTCCCCCCAAGGGAAAGCTCGATAGATTTAACCGTTACCATATCTTTTTGAACATCATACGCGGCAGAAATAATGCCGTAATCAATCGGGGACCCATCAGGGAATTGAACTGGGTGCCTTAATTCCCCTTCGCCTATCGATATTTCAAACGCTGCAGAGCGCAAACCTGATGCAGCCGTCATATCCAAAAACAAATCCAGCCCAACAGGGAAATCCATAAAGCCCATAATATCGGGGGATTGAAACGCAGGTGCGAAGGCTGCGGGTGACAAATCGCTAAACCCTAAGGTTAGGGAAAGCATACCCTTGGATGGTTCTGCAGTCCCTGCCAATCTGACACGGGTTGGCATCCCTGCGAGGCTGATATCCATCTGCGATGCCAATTGAAGTTGGTCGCGGTAATGATCAAGCCTGAAATTTGGGGCCGCGATTGAAAAAACCGACAAATCCGCCCCGCGCGCTATATCCACTGAAAAATTCGTGAAGGTGATCCCTTCCAAAGTCGGAGCATTCGACAAAAGGCGCATCGAGAAGCGGCTAAAGGCTTCTGTCAAAGGCTTGAACGCCTCAGGCGTTGGCACACCGTCAGCGAACAAATCATCAAACATACTGTCGTCAGTATCATCACTAAAACCACCCAAATCAGTGATATTGATATGAGCATTTTTCACGTCTATCGCTGACAGTGTGGCCCCGGAAAACAAGTTACCGAGCGAAACAACAACGCGTGCCTCAGCTATGGTGGCATCCAAACGATTACGGCGATCAATCAGCGTAATATCCTCAAGGACCACCCACGGCTGAACTGCCGACCAATCCCAACCTATTTCAGCCGAACGGTAAGAAACCTGCCACCCGGGTAAATATTCCCCGGTGCGGTCTACGATCAAATCGCGGGCAAAATCAAGATTAATGGGGGCAAAAAAGAGCCGCACAAAAACGATGCAAAACAGCAGAATACCTGCCGTTACAGCCCAAATTCCAAGGCGCATCAACCAGCGGATTATTATTTTTAAGGGATGATCAGCCGTCACTCAATTAACCCCAAACAAAATTGAGCCCTTGATTTAATATCCAAACATATGATCACTAACAGTTTGTCCCAACAGTTCAGCCAAAGCGGAATAGAGCATGTCCGATACCGACAGTCCATATCCCTGTGCATATGATAGCCAGAAAGCTGACGAAATTTGGGCAAAACTTAGGGAGGTTGCCCAAAATCAGCATATGGCCACCCCTGAGCGCGCCACATGCGGTGCACTTTTTGGCAACAGCCCCTTTTTGGCCGCCATTGCAGAGCGCTACACAGAGGAAACCGCGAACCTTTTAACCACTGACCCAAATGTTTCTATTCAAGGCTTACTCGCCGATCTAAGGGCTGAGCGCCCTGAGGCTGAAACGCGCCAAGAGCTTATTGCCCAACTGCGGATCAATAAAGCCAAGCTTAGCCTGATCACGGCTTACGCCGATGTCTCGGGCTTATGGACCTTAAAGCAAGTAACAAAAGCCCTGAGTGATTTTGCCAGCGCAGCACTTGAACTTGCCCTTGGTCGGCTTTTGTATGAGGCCATGAAAAAAGGGGATTTGGATTGGCCGCACGATAATGCTGAACCAGTGTCGCCGCATTTAGGAGCAAACTGCGGATATTTTATCCTAGGCCTTGGCAAACTTGGGGCTTTTGAGCTGAATTATTCCTCCGACATTGATCTAATTGCCCTATATGATCCTGAAATCACCAAATACCGGGGACGAAAAACCACCGCGCAATTCTGGATCAAAATCACGCAAGACCTGATGCAGATGATCGAACAGCGCACTATGCATGGGTATGTCTTTAGAACGGACCTTCGGCTGCGCCCTGACCCCGGAGCCACACCTGTCGCCATCGCGGTTGAGGCTGCGGAAAGTTATTACCATTCAATGGCGGTAAACTGGGAACGTTCCGCCATGATCAAAGCGCGTGTGGTGGCCGGAGATCAAACTGCCGGCACGCAGTATCTTAGCAATCTATCAAGCTGGATTTGGCGGCGAAACATGGATTTTGGCGCGCTTCAAGATATCGCGGCCATCAAAAACCAAATCAACCGACACTATGGTCAGACACGCGGCATTGAGGCAGGCTACAATGTAAAACTGGGGCATGGGGGTATCCGCGAGATAGAGTTTTTTGCACAAGTTAACCAGCTACTTCACGCTGGACGGCACCCATCTCTTAGACTAAGCGGCACTGTGGATGCCCTCACAGAACTTAAAATACTTGATTTGGTATCAGACCGTGACGCCGAAGACTTGGTGTGCGCCTATGAATATTTACGCACCCTAGAACACCGCATCCAAATGGTTGATGATGCTCAAACGCACGTTTTACCGCAATCAACCGAAGACCTAAGCCGCATCTCTATGTTTATGCATCACGACAGTACCGCTGATATGCTGTCCACACTCAAGGCTCATACAGATACTGTAAGCCGCATATACGATAGCTTATTGCCCGATTATAGCGAAAGCAAAGCTGCGGCTTTCAGCGAAAATTTACTAGCAGAAACATTGACGGAACTGGGTTTTAAAGAGCCAGACAAAGCCTTTAGTGTAATACAGGCATGGCGACGCGGGCGCTATCTCGCCCTTAGAACACAGCGTGCGAAATCACTTTTGGAACAATGCCTGCCAACACTATTGGAAGCCTTTGCTCAAACCGAAAGACCTATCGCTGCACTTCTGCGGTTTGACACATTTGTCTCTCAATTACCTGCCGGTGTGCAGCTATTTTCTCTTTTACACTCGAACCCTTCGCTCTTCACCCTTTTGGCGCGGGTGATGGGGCTTGCCCCGGCCCTTGCTGAAACGCTCGCCAAAAAGCCTGAACTTTGGGACATGGTTCTAGAGCCATCCTTTTTTGCCCCAATTGAAAACGAGACTATCCTGAAAGCCGAGCTGGAAACACGCCTTGCTTCTGCTCAAGATTTTCAAGATATTTTAGATTATGTACGCAAATTTGTTGCCGAACAAAAGTTTCGCGCGGGCGTCCATCTTTTAGAATCGCTTTCTGGGGTTGCTGAATCTGGTGCGGCACTGACGCGTGTGGCAGATGTGGCTTTAAAAGCCTTAATCCCACATGTTAGTAGCGAGTTTTCCAGGCGACACGGAGCTTTCCCTGATGGCGGCATCGCTGTGCTTGCTATGGGAAAATATGGTGGCCGCGAATTAACCCATACATCTGATCTGGACATTGTCTTTCTGTATCACGCGAAAGACATGACCCAAATGTCAGACGGCTTGAAACCCCTTATGCCAAGCCAGTATTTTTCACGGCTTGGGCAAAATATCATCACGGCGATTACCGCTCTAACCCCCGAGGGGCGTCTCTTTGAGGTCGATACCCGCCTTCGTCCCTCAGGCAGCCAAGGCCCTTTGGTCGTCACACTGAAAACCTTTGAAGATTATTATGCCAAATCCGCTTGGGCGTGGGAGCATATGGCTTTAACGCGGGCTCGCGTCATCTTATGCCCCGACGCCATGACAGCACCGTTAAAAGCCGCTGTAAAAAATGTTTTAACCCAAAAGCGGGATCACAATGCCTTACTGCTCGCGGTTGATACGATGCATGATAAATTGGTCGCTCAATTTGGAACCCAAAATATATGGTCCGTGAAACACTGTCGCGGTGGCTTGGTGGATATTGAATTTATCTGTCAGTATCTGATGTTAAAAAATGGCCACACTCACGCAGATGTGTTTGAAGCTGATCTCTCCAAAGCTATTGCAAAACTAGAGCACTATAATCTCCTGCAGTCGGAAAGTGCCAACCAACTTGAGAGCGCACATCAAATGCTCCAGAAAACGCAGTCGCTTCTGCGGCTCAGTGTTGGCAACGCACCTCAGACTAGCCAAGACATCCCCCTAGAGCTGCGCCAGATACTTTTAAAGGCGACAGGTGCCGCAACTATGCCTGAACTTGAAGATAGGCTTGAGCAAAGCCAGCGCGCCATCTATAAGATTTATCAAACACTCATAGAGACCCCAGCTAAGAATCTCTCTGGCAAATGATGCTGATAAAATAAGACCATTGATAATAAGCATATTCAGGAACCCTAAATGACTTTTGAAATAGGTGATAAAGCCCCGGATTTCTCTCTTGCTGCAAACGGCGGCAAACAGATCTCGCTTAGTGACTATGCTGGCAAAAATATTGTTCTGTATTTTTACCCTAAAGATGCCACGCCCGGCTGCACCACCGAGGCAAAGGACTTTTCCGCCCTAGTGGAAGATTTTAAAGCAGCGAATACCGTTGTTGTTGGTGTCTCTAAAGACAGCCCTGCCAAGCATGATAAATTTATCGATAAGAATGATCTAAAATTGGATCTCTTATCCGATGAAGACGGACAAATGATTGAGGCCTACGGGGTTTGGATCGAGAAAAACATGTATGGGCGTAAATATATGGGCATTGAACGGGCAACTTTTCTAATCGACGGCGCAGGCATCATTCAGAATATTTGGCACAAGGTACGCGTTAAGGGCCATGCCGCTTCTGTGCTTGAGGCTGTGAAGGCACTGTAACATTATGACCGAAATGCCAAAAACAATTAGCGAAGCCGCAATTTCAGTTTTAATGACTGAAAAACCCCGTGCCAAAACCGAGCAAGCCCGACGTGTTGCGGCTGCTTGGCGGCAGGGATCGCTTGAATTCACGTTTGATGCATCTCCGCCTGATCGGCCAGCGAGACCGTCAAACCCGATCTTGCTAGACCCATCGGAAATGCCAAAACGCGGACGCGGCGGCACACCGGGCAACCGACGGGCGCTCTTGCATGCTATCGCGCATATTGAATTGAATGCCATTGATTTAGCCTATGACATGGTGGCGCGCTTTGGTGCTGTTATGCCGCGTATGTTCACCGATGATTGGGTGGCTGTTGGGGACGATGAAGCCCGTCATTTCACGCTTTTAGCTGGACGGCTGAAATCTCTGGAATGTGTTTACGGCGATATGCCCGCCCATGACGGGCTGTGGCAATCTGCTCTGGATACGGCCGGAAGCTTGCCTGCTCGGCTTGCGATTGTACCAATGGTATTAGAAGCGCGGGGTTTAGATGTAACTCCCAAAATGATCGAACAATTCAAACGCACCGGCGATACAGCTTCCGCAGACGTTTTATCCCTGATTTTAGAGGAAGAAATTTCTCACGTTGCCGCAGGCACGCGCTGGTTCAAGTTTCTTGCCAAGCAGGGGGAACTGGACGCAGACGAATGGTTCAAAGATTTGGTGAAATCATATTTTAAAGGCCAAGTGAAACCGCCTTTCAATAAACCTGCCCGAAATCGTGCCGGGATGCCTGTTTCTTTTTACGAGCCACTAGGGGCCATGTTGGAAGACACATAAAACCTTTAAATCCTTGACCTTTTAGGTCAAAATGAGTGGAATGCACAAAATTTTAAAGAAATTGCCTATAATGTATAATCACAAGGCATGGCATCAGGGACGATTGAGGACACGCCACGGCGTGACAGGTATTTGAGTAAAGATCTGACACTGAAAGAAAAAATCCTTTTCTTCCGGGGGAAATATTTCCCTGAGCGACAACTGTTTTTACGCAGTGAAGGACGTGTGCGATTCTTAACAATCGGCACAAACACACAAATTGCAATGGCCTCCGCGCTCGCAATATCGCTGGTTTGGGGGTCGGTTACTTCATACGCCTATCTTGTACGCGATACAGTTCTTGAAAACAAAAACAAGACCATCCACAGCATGTCAGCCGACTATCAAAGCCTGTCTACTGATTTTGGTACCCTAGAAAAAGAGGTCGAACGCCGCGCAAAGCTCCTTGAGGAGCGCCAAGCGTTTCTTGAGAAAATGCTCGGCGCAGAGGATGTTGGCACTCCGATTGATGCAGCGTCACCAACACCTAAAGCACCTGAAGGCCTGAAAGAGACAGACAAGCACCCAAAAACATCTTTTCTGAATGAATTTTTAGGAAGCAAAGCCGTACAGGCTGCTACTATTAACAATAGTGACCGGCGCAGCCATTTACTGGCTCGCCTAAAGAATACGAGCCTTCGCCAACAGAAATTGGTGAATAAATTGCTCAAGGATGCGAATGCGCGCTATGCTCATATTCAGTCCACACTGGCACCAACAAAATTATCATCCGATGATTTGCTAGACCATTTTGACGGTGAAACGAGCGCCATGGGCGGGCCATATATCCCGGCTTTAGGGTTTGAACCCATTTTTGATGCCTCCGATCATCTTGCCTTCTCGGACTTGATCTCTGCAAGTCAGCGCCTTGAAATGGTCACACTGGTCCTAGATAGTTTCCCTGTCGGAAAACCGGCCGAAAAATATTATGTGTCCAGTAAGTTTGGTAAACGCCGCGACCCTTTAAAGAAAACATGGGCAAATCACCCCGGGTTGGATTTGGCGGGTTGGCCGGGCACCGCTATTTACGCGACAGCGCCCGGCAAAGTGGTGCACGCGGGATGGTACGGGCCTTACGGCCGCATGGTAGAGATTGAACACGGCAATGGTTTCAAAACCCGCTTTGGGCATATGCGCAAGCTTCGGGTTAAAAAAGGTGATACAGTAGAAGTCGGGACTAGGGTCGGTGACATGGGCAAAACAGGGCGCGTAACAGGCACCCACTTGCACTATGAGATCTGGTTTGACGGAAAAGTCCGCGACCCAGCCCCCTTTATGAAGGCAGCAAATGATGTTCTCAAAATCCAAGGACGACATGAAAAAACCAGCAACTAATTTCGGAGCGGCCCCACGCGCGAACGTGGCTCCTACTCCATCTATCATTGGCTCAGACGTGCAAATCGACGGCGACATCAAAACTGTTGGAGAGCTTCAACTTGATGGCTCTGTTTCAGGCGACCTATCGTGCGGCAGTTTGGTTATGGGCGAAACAGGTGTTGTAAAAGGCACCATTTCAGCAGACAGCGTAACGGTGCGCGGTGCCGTTCAAGGCGAAATCCGTGCCCGGTCTGTACGCTTGGAAAAAAGCGCATGTGTTGAAGGCAATGTCTTCCACGAAAGCCTTTCAGTTGAGGCCGGTGCCAAGCTAACCGGGCATTTCGCACACACCTCTAGCGCAGCAGATGCCGTGCAGCCTGTTGTGGAAAAGCCCAAGCTTGTAGAGAGCAAAGCTGTCGCTGAGTAAGCTCTGAGAAAATATAATGTATAAATGTAAAAAAGGACGCCAAATTTAGGCGTCCTTTTTTAATCTGTATCTTTTAGAAAGCAAATGCTGTTGGCTAGTTCATTTGGCCTTGATTCTCAATGATTTTGCCAACCAAGCCATACTCAACAGCCTCTTTGGCAGTTAACCAAAAATCCCGGTCTACGTCTTTACCAATGCGCGCTGCGGTTTGACCGGTTGCTTTAGCAAAAATTTTATTGAGACGCTCTCGCATCGTCACAATCTGCTCGGCCTGAATAGCAATATTGCTGGCATCACCGCCGACACCACCTGATGGCTGGTGTAACAAAAAGCGCGTATTTGGTGTTGTGAAACGATTTTCTTTGTCCGCCGCGACAAAGATCAAAGCGCCAGCACTTGCCACATAGCCCGTTCCCAAAACCTTCACGACAGGCTCAATGAATTTAATCGTATCATGGATCATATCACCCGCTTCCACATGGCCGCCCGGTGAACAGACAATCACGGTGATCGGATCATTTGATACATGCGCCATAGCGTGCAAACGCGCACATATTTCTTTAGCCATATCCATGTTGATACCGCCAGTGACAAAAACCTTGCGCGCATCAAACAAGATTTTGTTCAAATGCTCGCTGTTGTTTTTGCTGTCGTCTTTTTTATCGTCATCATCGTTATAATAGTTCATCACAGTCGCAATTCCTTTGATTGGCCACCTGATATAAGATCAAAAGCCTGCAAATCAATCAATATCTGATACGTCTTTACTTTCTCCGTGCACCCTAGCCGCTAATGACGCAGCAAGGAAGGGGTCTAGCGCACCGTCCAGCACTTTTTGTGGCTGGCCACTTTCTTCACCAGTCCGCAAGTCTTTCACCATTTGATATGGCTGCATCACATATGACCGGATCTGATGACCCCAGCCAATATCGGTTTTAGAAGCAGCCACTGCGTTTGCTTCGTCTTCACGGCGACGGAGCTCGGCCTCATATAGGCGCGCCTTTAGCATGCTCATGGCCTCTGCCCTGTTTTTATGCTGCGATCGCTGATTTTGACATTGCACGACAATTCCGGAAGGTTGGTGCGTAATTCGAATCGCCGAATCAGTAGTGTTCACATGCTGGCCACCAGCACCAGAAGCGCGGTAAGTATCTACTTTCAAGTCACTTTCGTTAATATCAATATCAATCGAATCGTCAATAACCGGATACACCCAAACCGACGCAAAGCTGGTATGGCGTTTTGCATTGCTGTCGAAGGGCGATATGCGCACCAAACGGTGCACGCCGCTTTCCGTTTTCAACCAACCATAAGCATCTTCGCCTTTGATCTGAAGTGTTGCAGACTTAATACCAGCTTCATCTCCCGGCATATATTGAATGGTTTCATATTTGAAGCCACGGCTTTCCGCCCAGCGCAAATACATGCGAAACAGCATACTGGCCCAATCTTGTGCCTCGGTCCCGCCTGCTCCGGCATGAATTTCAACATAGGTATCGTTACCATCAGCCTCGCCTGACAAAAGCGCTTGAAGTTCAGCTTTCTTGGCGCCTTCTGCCAGCGCGTTCAGGCCAGCTTCTGCTTCGGCCTCCATATCGCTGTCATCATCCATTTCCGCAAGTTCAATAATCTCAACCAAATCAGAAAGCTCGGCTTCAATATCCATTACGGATTTCGTAGCACTTTCCAGTTTGGTGCGTTCGCGCATTAGTTTTTGGGCATTTGCGGGATCGTTCCAAAGATCAGGATCTTCAGAGAGCGCATTCAGCTCCTCAAGCCTAAGTAAAGCCTGATCCCAGTCAAAGATGCCTCCTCAGCAGTGCCATCGACTGCTGGAGTTGATCAACGGTTGCCTGAGCTTCCGCACGCATAATAAATTCCTTCAGTAAAGCGAGAGTTAGTAAACCGACGATACGCGTTAATAGATACCACCAGTTCCCTTGCGAATTGTGCTCTTGGTTTTAGCGATTGAGGACGAGCCGTCAAGTACAGCAAATTGCCCTGCCCTTGGTTCGGTACCAGGTTTGTAGGCTTCGAGGATAACATTCTTGTCACCATATTTAGCCGGTTGACCTGTTTCCCGGTTAATCCGCACAAGCCGAATCCCGGTTGGCATCCGAAAAGGAATACCTGGCTCCCCCCTTAGGGCTGATTTCATAAAATCCCGAAAAATGGGCACAGCCACGCTGCTGCCTTCTTCATAACGCCCAAGAGAGCGCGGCCTATCAAACCCTGTAAATACGCCAACCACCATATCTGCAGAAAACCCAATGAACCAAGCATCATACGAATCGTTGGTGGTTCCAGTTTTGCCCGCTAATGGTTTCCCTAGGGAGCGAATTTTTCGGCCTGTGCCATTTTGCACAACACCTTCCAACATTGAAACCAATTGATAGGCCGTTTGTGGGTCCAAAACAGCTTTGCGATCGTCCGGGATTTCAGGTTCCTCACCGCTTTCAACCGAAACCGTACGGCACGCAGCGCAATCACGAGTATCATGCTTAAAAATTGTTTTCCCGCGCCGGTCTTGAATACGGTCGATCAAAGACGGCGTAATCTCCTTACCGCCGTTCACCAGCATACCGTAAGCTGCAGAAAGCTTCAGTAAAGTCACTTCCCCGGCCCCCAAAGAGGCCGCAAGCGTGGGCTCCATATTATTTTCAAGTCCAAATTTTCGCGCATAATCCATCACCGTACCCATGCCCAATTTCTGCGCGAGGCGTACTGTCATCAAGTTGCGGGATTTTTCAATGCCAAGCCTCAGCGTGCTAGGCCCATAAAATTTATCGCTGCTGTTGCGCGGCTTCCATTTGCCGCGACCTTCGCCTTGATCAATCACGAAAGGGGCATCAAGGACAAGGCTAGAGGGCGTGAAGCCCCGGTCTAACCCAGCGGCATAGACAAACGGCTTGAACGCCGAGCCGGGCTGCCGTTCGGCCTGCGTGGCCCGGTTATATTGGCTGAGTTTAAAGTCATAGCCCCCCACCATCGCCAGAACCCGGCCTGTGTGCGGATCCATCGCCACCAAGGCACCCTCAATAGCGGGGATTTGGCGAAGACCATATTGGTTTATTGCCCCGATTTCCTCGCCTTCAGCATCCCAAAAGCCCGCGATAACAATCTCTGGGGCCTTCTTTAAACGTTCAACTGCAATCACATCACCAAGTGACAAAACCTGTGCAATATCTGTGACTTTTGGGCCTAAGCGTTCACGGCTGCGCCATGCACGCGCCCACTGAACTTCTGCGAACGGTATAAATCCATAGCTGCCATCTTTGAGGCCAATAATAGCCCCATCTTGACGCACCTCCTGCACCAAAGCCAATTGCCAAGACGGAATGCCAAGCGGTTTTTTGATCGCATCAAGGCGCTTTTGCCAAACAGCATCAATAGGCATCCGACTTATTTCGCCGCGCCAACCATGGCGTCGGTCATACGCAACGAGGCCATCGCGCAAGGTCCGTTCAGCAATAGCCTGTAGCTTAGGTTCCAATGATGTACGCACCGACAGGCCACCCTCATACAGAGTTTTGGTGCCATACATTCGGCCCACTCGACGACGCACTTCTTCTGCAAAATATTCAGCTTTAAATTCCGCGCGGCCTGTGCGTGGGCGCATCAGCAAATCTTCTGCTATCGCTTGCTGATAAGTTTCTTCATCAATATATCCGAGAATTTTCATGCGGCCTAAAATCCAATTTCTACGGATCAATGCGCGCTGTTTGTTGCGTTTTGGATGATAACGATGTGGAGCCTTAGGCAAGGCCGCGAGAAAAGCCATCTCGGCAACGGTTAATTCGTTCAGGGCTTTATCAAAATAATTTAAGGCAGCAGCCGCAACACCGTATGACCGATTACCAAAATTAATCTCGTTTAAATATAATTCGAGGATATGGTCTTTGCTAAAGGCGCGCTCGATCCGAAGGGTCAGGATCATTTCCTTTATCTTGCGGTCAAGCTTTTGATCAAGGGTCAACAGAAAAGTCCGGGCGACCTGCTGTGTGATCGTAGACCCTCCCTGCAACGGACGCCCCCGAATATAGCTGCTGATATTGCGAATATTACCGCGCAGCATACCCATATAATCTAGGCCATTATGTTTATAAAAATTCTTATCTTCGGCAGATAGAAACGCATTTATCAACTGGTCAGGAACCGCATTAATGGGGACAAACAATCGCGGTTTGCGGGAAAACTCGCGTAACAAACTGCCGTCCCCGGCATGAATACGCGTCACAACAGCAGGTTCATAATTCGCAAGCTGCCTGTAATCAGGAAGATCGCGTCCATAATATATAATCGCCCATACAACCAAAAGCACAGCGGAGACAGTGCCTACAGCCCCTAAAATTAGGCCATACTTGAAAAGCCGCCGCCACAAAGGCTTTTTTACCTTCAGCTTCACAGCGCCGCCTTCTTTGGCTATGGTTTTTTGGTCAGTCTCAGGCATTGGAACAAAATATCACTCTAGTGGGGCACACCACCCCTTTTAGCATAAGCCCTTCATGGCAACAGAATGTGTCCCTCTTATGGCGACTAGCGCCCTTCGGCAACCAAAGTTTCAAAATATCGGTCAACAGCAGTGTGAATAGCATGGGATATTCTACGCGCACCCTCCTTGCTGTTGAGCATTCGAGCATCTGATTTATTGGTTATATAGCCTGTTTCGATCAGAACAGACGGCACGTCTGGCGACTTAAGAACAAGCAAATTAGCAAACCTGTGGCCACGTTTGTGCATATTCACTTGCCGACGCATGGCTGGCACCAGCAACTCAGCAAAGCGAGCTGAACTATTCATAGTCACACGTTGGGCAAGCTCGATAAGAATACTGGAAACTTCCGTATTGGTTTCTGCTAAATCCACACCAGCAAGCACATCCGATTTATTTTCCTTGGCAGCCAGACGGGCCGCTTCTTTATCTGAGGATTTCTCATTCAATGTATAAACGGTTCCGCCGCGAACCTTGGGGTTTTTTATCGCATCCACATGAATGCTTAAAAACAGGTCAGCCCCAACCGCCTTGGCTTTTCCAAACCGGCGACGATGCGGAATATAGATATCGTTGGTGCGCGTTAAGTAAACTTTATACCGGCCCGTCGCTTCTAAGCGCTTCTTGATTGCTTTGGAGATTTTAAGAGTGATGGTTTTTTCATTAGCCCCTCCGCGCCCAAGCGTTCCGGGGTCCACACCACCATGCCCTGGATCAATCACAAGAACACGCTTCCCGTCCCTGCGACGGCCGCGTTCTATGGGGGCTGTTGCGGTTACCACTGGTGCAGACACACGGCTTTTGCGTGTTTTAACAACGTCCGCATTGAAACGTTGCTGATTTGCCGGCTTGATATCAATCACATAGCGGTTGGAATAGCCTCCTCGCGCAGGTAATGGGAAAGATTTATTGATCAAAGCTGGCTCTTTTAAATCCAATACAATCCGGTACACATCAGCAGAAAACAGGCCGTGCCTGTAGCCTTCGACAACGCCCGAGGCCTTCACTGCTTTATTTGGTTGCCATTTGGTGTTGGGCAGATCAATAACAATGCGGTTGGGCGAGCTTAAAAGAAAAATGCGCGGGTGAACCTCAGCAGACAGATCCAACACAAAGCGTGTTGTTCCGCCATTTTCCCCAAAACGAATTCCTTCAATGGATGTTTTATTAGCGGCGACAACGCTAAAGCTGAGACCCAAACTTAGAAAGACTGCCGCCAAAATACTCAGCAAACGCAAATTACATATCCTTGATGTTATCGCCCAATTTGGCTCTCTACGGCGCAAATCCTATGACGTAGGCTTATATTTTTCAAGAAAAACTACATCAAAAGCCTAGGGAGAAATAACCAAACCATTATTGAATATATGCACAAAGTCATGAAGCAAATCACGAAAACTTCACTATGGGGGACGGATTTAGATTGTAATAGCTGTGTATCTTCATTACCTTATAGATACGAGTTTACCGACTTGTCGCTTGAAAGGGCGAAAGGTCGCGGCTGCCTGAAGCGATGACGGAGATCACGAAGCACTGATCACCCCGCCTAAGGATAAGCCAAAAAAGGACAAGACCGGCAATGGCCAACTGGCTTTGCGCATTGTTAGAAGTATTAATCCACCGCATAGAATCTATTCTTAGCGGGGGCTTTTCTGCGTTCAGACGGCTACCGGTGACTGCCAACTCTATCGACACTTTATTTTATCAAAAACATGGAATCGCTCGCGCCCCCCTTGCTTGGCCTACCTTGGCCTACCAAGAGGCTGTGCCCGCGCGGCGATCATTCCGGAGTAATACCTTATGTCCACCCGTATGCTTATCGACGCACGTCATCCTGAGGAGACCCGTGTAACCGTCGTCAAAGGGAGCCGCGTAGAAGATTTTGACTATGAATCTGCCACTCGGCGCCAACTTAAAGGCAATATCTATCTTGCACGCGTAACCCGCGTGGAACCCTCGTTGCAGGCAGCTTTTGTTGAATATGGCGGAAACCGTCATGGCTTCTTAGCCTTCAGCGAAATTCATCCTGATTATTACCAAATCCCAATCGAAGACCGTGAGGCGCTGATTGAGGCCGAAACGGCTGTCACTTCGGCAGGGCTTGATACCGAGGATGATGCGGACGCTAAAAAGCGCCGTCCACGCCGTCGCAGAGGCCGTAAACCAACCGCTGAGGCAGCACAAAAAGAATCGAAAGAATCAGAATCAGAATCGAAAGAGGATTCAAATTCTGAAAACAACCCAGAAACAAGCTCTGAAACTAGCTCTGAGGCTAACCCTAAGACTAGCACTGAGACTGGCTCTGAGGCTAACCCTGAAACAACAGACACACCAGCACCAAAGACAATTGCAGAAACTGCGACAGACACCGATGCTATTATCACGGAAGATGCGGCGGCGGCTCCGGCTGATGCTGAAGCCAGCGCTGACAAAACAGCCGTTGCATTAGACGGTGCGAACACAGATACAGACACTGAAACGGATGCAAATGCTGATACAAACTCTGACGCAAATGCTGATGAAGACGACGATGTAGAAGAGGTCAAAGAAAGCGACGAAGACGAAAAAGACGCCGAAATTGAGGCCGTTGCTGCTGCTCGCCGGCAAAACCTACGGGCCCTAAAGCGTCGTTACAGCATTCAAGAAGTTATCAAACGCCGCCAAGTGTTGCTTATTCAAGTTGTCAAAGAAGAACGCGGAAATAAAGGCGCCGCCCTTACAACATATATGTCACTTGCAGGGCGCTACTGTGTCTTGATGCCGAATTCAACGCATTCAGGCGGTATCAGCCGTAAAATCTCCAATCTCAGCGACCGTAAGAAACTAAAGCAAGTGATCGGCTCTTTGGATGTTCCTGAAGATATGGGCCTGATTGTTCGCACAGCCGGCATTAACCGGACTAAAACCGAGATCAAACGGGACTATGATTATCTGATGCGGCTTTGGAACGGCATCCGGGACCTGACACTGAAATCAACCGCCCCTGCCCTAATTTATGAAGAAGGCAATCTGATCAAGCGCACAATTCGCGATGTCTACACGCGTGACATTGATGAAATCTGGGTTGAGGGAGATCGCGGCTACCGCGCAGCAAAAGACTTTATGAAGTTGTTGATGCCTAGCCATGCCAAAAAAGTTCAGCACTATAAGGATCGCATTCCGCTGTATCATCGCTATCAGGTAGAGAACCAACTTGAAGCCATGTATCAGCCGGTTGTGCAACTAAAATCTGGCGGCTATATCGTGATCAATCCGACAGAGGCTTTAATCTCGATTGATGTGAACTCTGGCCGGGCCACCAAACAACATAATATCGAAGAAACCGCCGTCAATACTAACATTGAGGCCGCCGAAGAAGTGGCTCGCCAGCTACGCTTACGCGACATGGCTGGCCTTGTTGTGATTGATTTTATCGACATGGAAGACAGAGGCAACAACCGCGCTGTTGAACGCCGCATGAAAGACATGTTGAAAAATGACCGCGCCCGTATTCAGGTTGGCCGCATTTCAAGCTTTGGGCTGATGGAAATGTCACGTCAGCGCTTGCGCCCTAACCTTCTTGAAGTAGCGATGGAAACTTGCTCGCACTGTGCTGGTATGGGTTTGGTGCGCTCGGTGGAATCCGCATCCATAATGGCCCTGCGTCAATTAGAAGAAGAAGGCATCCGCAACCGTAGTTCTTTGGTAAAGATAAAAGCCAACCCTGAGGTAGCCATTTATTTGCTCAACCAGAAACGGGCTGTTCTTTCGGACCTCGAACGGGAATATAAGCTAACGATCATTGTCAGCGGCGAACCCGCGCTTGGTCCATCTGATATTGAAATCACACACGAAGCAAACATTGAGACGAAACCTGTTGTCGCCAGTGAAGGTGTGGTTGTGAAGATGGACAGCACAACGGCTGACATGATTGATAATGCAGACACTGATAGCTATGACGCAGATGACACACCGAAATCGGCCCCGACACCGGTTTCAAAACCTGTAGCTAATGACCAAGATGATGATGACCAACCGCGCAAAAAGCGTCGGCGGAGACGGCGGAGGCGGCGCGGCGGTGCTGAAGACGGGGAAAATAATCCTCAAGCAAACAAGCAAGATGAAAACCGTGATTCGACCGTCAAAGCCGATGAGCAAGATGCTGCTCCAAAGTCAGGCGATGATGATGGCAAAAGCGAAAGTCCAACACGTCGGCGGCGCGGCAGCCGTGGTGGTCGGCGCAGGCGTGGTCGTGATGATATTAGGGCGACACAGCCCAAAGAAGCGGCTGATAGCGCATCAAATGAAGCTACAGATGCTAAGACTGCTATCAGTGCCGATGAAACAAAAAGCGCTGTAAAAGATGATGCGCAAGCAAGCAAACGTGTCCCTCGCCGCCGATCCGTAAAAAAAGATACTGCGGATAAAGCTGCTGACGTTCAGCACGCTGTGAAACCTTCAGGCGCTGATGATACGGCTGATGATGTCAAAAAGCCGGCTCCTCGTCGTCGCCGTAAAAAAGCTGACGATACTGCACCTACCGAAACGAAGGAGACATCCGCAGTTAATAAGGCCGATGCATCACCATCAGAACCGTCTAGTGCGGCTGAAAGCAGTGGCCCGAAGAAAAAAGGCTGGTGGGGACGTACATTTGGGTGACCACCCTAAACTGTGACACCGTGTAATATCGTGTGACACTATGATTATAAATTAAAGCGGCGAGGCCTTAGCTTCGCCGCTTTTCTATTATAAGCTTGTGTTTATTCACGGCCTTGTCAGCACATGTTCATTGACGGTTAAGTAAGCTGGCCTTAGGTTGTCGCAAACATCGGAGCCACCCGTGCAAAAAACTTTGCAACGATTATTTATTGCTTTTTTGATGCTGGCGCTGCCAACAGCGCAAGTTCAAGCCCAATCGATTTTGCGCGACGCAGAAACGGAAGCCTTTTTGCGTCATATTTCCGAGCCCATTTTTCTAGCGGCTGGCCTAACGCCTTCTTCGGTGAAAATTTATCTAATCGGCGATAAATCTCTGAATGCATTTGTCACGGGGGGGCAAAATATATTCATCCATTCTGGGCTGATTATGGCCTCAGACGATGTGAACCAACTGCTTGGAGTGATTGCCCACGAAACAGGTCATATTGCGGGCGGCCATTTATCACGGCGAGGCGAAGGCACAACAGCAGCCTCTAACATGAGCATTTTGTCTATGGTCTTGGGGGCCGCCGCAATATTAGCGGGCGGAACCGACGCGGGCATGGGCATCTTTATGGCAGGGCAAACTGTGGCTCAGAGGCAATATCTAGCCTATAGCCGAGTGCAAGAAAGCACTTCGGACCAAGCTGGCGCCCTTTATCTTAGAAAGGCTGGCATTTCAGGCCAAGGGTTAGTGCAATTCTTCAATCGTCTCAGAAATCAAGAAATACTGGCGCAGGTTCGCCAAGACCCATATGTCCGCACCCACCCATTAAACCGACAGCGCATACTCGCTTTGGAGAATGCTGTCACGACTAGTCCCTATTATAAAACGCCGCCAAACCCGGAAGACAATGAAGTTTTCAACCGCATTAAAGCCAAATTATATGGCTATCTGGAGGGACCGGTTCAGACACTGCGGAAATACCCAGTATCCGATACAAGTGTGGCGGCGCGCTATGCCCGGGTCTATGCCTACCACAAAGACCTAGAATGGGACTTAGCCCTTCAGGAAAGTGATGCTTTACTGGCGATCGAACCCAACAATCCATATTTTTATGAGATCAAAGGCCAAATTTTATTTGAGAATGGGAAAGTCCTTGACGCGCTGCCTGTTTTAGAAAAAGCAATCAAATTTGCCCCGCATGAGACACTGGTCGCAACCGCATTTGGGCAAGCTTTGGTCTCGCTTGAAGACAAGCAACGAATGATGCAGGCAATCCCTATCCTTGAAGACGCCGTTAGACGCGATAGCAGCAATAGTTTTGCCTGGTTTAATCTAGCCAAAGCCTACAGCTGGACCGGCGATGACGCCAAGGCCAGTCTGGCAACGGCTGAACGCTTTTTTGCTATCGGCAATCCAATACAATCAATGGTCCATGCCCGGCGTGCGGTTGACATGCTCAAGCCTGGCACAGCCGAGTGGCTGCGCGCCCAAGACATATTATTTGTCTCAGAGCGATCTGCTGCGCGCTATAAAAAACAGCACAAACGCCGCCGCAGAGCCACTGATAAAAACACTGGTGGATTTCAAAGCTCTCGAGGATTTGATAGGTCTTTGACACAGACATCTCAGCAGAAATATCGTTACCAACATCCCGGACGTGGGCATTAAACCCCTCCGCAACCTGAAGGTTTAGAGTGAATGATTAAGAAATTTATCCCTTGGCTCCTAATTGCCGTTATCGCGACACCTCTCGTAGCTGCAGAACCACAAGATGTTAGCAACACAGAACGCGAAAAAATTGAAAATGTAATTAAAGAGTATCTTCTTTCAAACCCGGAAGTGATTGAAAGCGCGATCGTAGAGCTGAATCGCCGGCGCACATTGTCAAAAATGCTGCCAACAATTGAAATGTACCGTGGATATTTGGAAAATGATCCTGACGCTGGTGTTATGGGCAATCCGGCGGGTGATGTGACAATCGTTGAATTTTTTGACTATCGCTGTGGCTTCTGCCGCCGCCATTTTGGCGAAGTAAAACGCCTCGTAGAACAAGACGGCAATATTCGTTGGATTCCGCGCCATTATCCAATCCTTGATCGCCCCAATGAGGAGCCAACATCAATGTTGGCGGCACTTGGCGCAGAGGCCGCGCAAAAACAAGGTAAATTCAAGGAATATCATATTGCCATGATGACCCGTGAAGGCGGTTTGGATGAAAACCGCATATATGATATTGCCGCGTCCGTTGGCATTAATACCGCACAAATGAAGACAGACATGAAAAGTCGTCTTTTAGAAAAGCGAATTAAAAACTCGCTCGCAATCGGAAATGATATCGGCTTTACGGGCACGCCTGGCTATATCATTGGCGAAGATGTTGTGCTCGGTGCGTCAGGATTTGATCGCATGAAAGAAGCTGTTACTCGGGCGCGAAAACAAAATAAATCAAAAACCAAATAAGCTATCCGACCTGATCTTCTCGCTATAACTGATAAAAAGGCCCTGTTAAGGGGCCTTTTTTTATGTGCTGTATTATATCAAGCCCGCAAGCGGAGAACTTGGGTCAGCATACCGTTTCTTTGGCATACGCCCTGCCCTGTAAGCTAGGCGCCCGGCCTCGGTTGCAAGCCGCATCGCACGCGCCATTGCCACCGGATCTTTGGCTTCAGCGATGGCCGTATTCATCAACACACCGTCACAGCCAAGCTCCATCGCGATAGCCGCATCAGATGCCGTACCCACACCAGCATCCACAAGGACAGGAACGCCGGCTTGTTCGATCATCAAACGTATCTGAACAGGGTTCTGGATACCAAGTCCTGAACCAATCGGCGCCCCAAGCGGCATAATCGCCACACAGCCCATATCTTCCAGCTTTTTGGCTGCAATAGGATCGTCTGAACAATAAACCATCACCTTGAAACCATCTTTGATCAATTCCTCAGCCGCCGTGAATGTTTCCAACATATTTGGATACAGGGTTTTCTGGTCCCCAAGAACCTCAAGCTTGACCAAATCCCAACCGCCTGCTTCTCGCGCTAGCCGAAGGGTGCGCACAGCTGAAGCTGCATCAAAGCAGCCCGCCGTATTTGGCAGATAAGTTATTTTTTTAGGGTCAAGAAAATCCACAAGCATGGGCTGGTTCGGATCAGACACATTCACACGGCGCACAGCAACTGTGACAATTTCGGCCCCAGACCCTTCAACTGCAGCGGCGGTTTCTTCAAAATCTTTATACTTACCGGTCCCTACGATCAAACGTGATGTATAGGCCTTTCCGGCCAAGGACCAGGTATCAGTTTGCTTAGACATTGGGCCTCAGCCTCCACCAATAAAATGAACAATTTCCAGCATATCGCCTTCAAGCAATATCACATCGTCAAAGGTTGATTTGGGAACAATCTCAAGATTGCGTTCGACAGCCACCTTTTTGGGCTCTAAGGACAGTTCCCTCAAAAAGGCAGAAAGCCGTGTTGAAGGAGCAACAGTTTTCGCCTCGCCATTTACTGTCAGTGTGATCACAACACCAAACCTCGAATATTTTAAGCGCATGCTTGCAACCATCAGGGTTGCTCACTATAGGGCTTCTTGAAAAACTAAGTTAAACAATTTTGCTGTAACAGCTTTGCATGCACTGCATATGGCATTATACAGGTTGCTTCAAGCGATCTATCGAAACAATGGACACCGCTCATGAGCGAACCGGCGCAACATACGCTACTGATACTGAACGGCCCAAACCTTAACCTTCTTGGCGCTCGTGAACCAGACACATATGGTCGCGTAACCTTGAAAGAAATTGAGGCGCAAGCGAAAGCCACCGCCAAAGGTTTTGGATTCCAAACCGACTTTCGCCAGACCAATTTAGAAGGCACGCTGGTTGATTGGATCCAAGAAGCAGAAACTTCTGCCGCTGGCGTTATTCTCAATGCTGCGGCTTATACACACACATCTGTAGCAATCCATGATGCCATTGCTGCAATCAGCAAACCTGTTATTGAAGTGCATTTATCCAATGTTTTTGCGCGGGAAGAATACCGCCATCATTCTTATGTATCCGATGTGGCTGCTGGAGTGATATGTGGGTTTGGCGCACATGGATATATGCTTGCAGTAGACGCGCTAGCCAGTATGCTTCGCGACCAGTCTTGATTTAAGGGTAAACTTACATGTCAAAACTATCTGAATATAAAGACCTCATCCACGAGCTTGCTGAGCTATTGGACAAATCCACGCTAAGTGAAATTGAAGTTGAGGAAGATGATTTCCGCATTCGAGTTGCACGGGAAATATCTGGAGCCGTCACCTATGCGGCGCCGGTGGCTCAGGCGGCGGCACCTGTGGCTGCACCAGTAGCTGCAACGGCCCCAACTGCGCCAGTAGAGGCAGCCTTAACAGCAGACAACCATCCTGGCGCCCTGAAGGCCCCTATGGTTGGCACTGCCTATGTGCGCCCCTCCCCCGACGCTGAGCCATTCATTCAGGTTGGCGACAGTGTAAAAGAAGGGGACACGCTTTTGATCATCGAGGCGATGAAGGTAATGAACCACATCAACGCGACAAAATCAGGAACCGTGAAGGAAATATTAGTTTCCGATGCCCAGCCTGTTGAATTTGACGAAGTCCTTTGCATCATTGAATAGGGACATAGTCTCATGATTGAAAAAGTTCTCATTGCCAATCGCGGTGAAATTGCTCTGCGTATTCACCGTGCCTGCCACGAAATGGGTATTAAAACCGTCGCTGTGCATTCAACCGCTGATGTTGACGCTATGCATGTTCGCCTTGCAGACGAAACTGTCTGTATTGGCCCCGCAGCTTCTGTTGATAGCTATTTAAATATCCCAGCGATTATCTCTGCCGCTGAAATAACCGGCGCGGATGCAATCCATCCGGGATATGGGTTCCTGTCTGAAAATGCGCATTTCGCTGATATTGTTGCAGAGCACGGCATTTCTTTTATTGGTCCAACGGGGGATCATATCCGCCAAATGGGCGATAAAATCACAGCCAAACGCACAGTGAAAGAACTCGGTATCCCCGTTGTACCCGGTTCAGAAGGCGGCATTACCGATGATGAAACCGCGCGTAAAGTGTGTGAAGAAATTGGATACCCGGTAATTATCAAAGCCTCAGCAGGCGGCGGTGGTCGCGGGATGCAGATTGTCAAAAATGCTGACGATCTAAGTGTGCAACTGTCTACATGTCGCCGCGAAGCCAAAGTCTCCTTTGGGGATGACGCTGTTTATATTGAAAAATTCCTTACAACGCCGCGTCATATTGAATTCCAAATCATTGGTGATAGCCACGGAAACTGTATTCACTTAGGGGAGCGCGATTGTTCCCTACAGCGGCGTCACCAAAAGGTGCTGGAAGAAGCTCCGTCCCCTGTCATTGACGAAGAAACACGCGAACGCATGGGTGGCATCGTAGCCAAGGCAATGGCCGATTTTGGCTACTGCGGCGCTGGAACGATCGAATTTCTCTATGAAAATGGGGAATTTTATTTCATCGAAATGAATACGCGTGTGCAAGTAGAACACCCGGTGACAGAAATGATCACCGGTATCGACATTGTGCGGGAACAAATCAGAGTTGCCGCAGGCGAAGAGCTTTCATACACACAAGATATGGTGCGTTTCTTTGGCCATGCGATTGAATGCCGCATCAATGCAGAACATCCATTTAACTTCATGCCAAGCCCTGGCACTGTGACGCAGTATCATCCCCCCGGTGGCTTGAATGTGCGCTGCGACAGTGCGGTTTATACTGGATACAAAATTCCTCCACACTATGACAGCATGGTCGCCAAGCTGATTGTTTCTGGTTATACGCGTGAAGGCTGCTTACTACGCTTGCGGCGTTCTCTGAATGAATTTGTCATTGAGGGTGTCACAACAACAATCCCACTGCATCAAGCTTTGATGGAAAATGAGGATTTTCTTGCTGGTGACTATGATATCCATTGGCTGGAAAAATTTCTTGCGGAAAAAAATGCATAAAAGGTGTAATTTGGGGTTATGCCACACGATGTCATAACCCCGAACCTTCTGTTACAGGCTTATAGTTCTGGCGTGTTTCCTATGTCGGAAGGCCGCACAGACAATGAGCTTTTTTGGGTTGATCCGGAAAGGCGCGGCATACTTCCGCTGGATCAGTTCCATATCCCGCGCTCGCTAGCCAAACGAGTGCGTAAAGATCAGTTTACAGTCACTACGGACAAAGCCTTTCAGCGCGTGGTTAAGGCCTGCGCCAAGCCCGCACGGGGGCGCGAAACCACATGGATCAGTGAACGTATTGAGACACTTTATACCGACCTTTTTAAGCGAGGGCGGGCACATTCGGTTGAAGTCTGGCTTGCCGGAAAAATTGTGGGTGGCTTGTACGGTGTATCACTGGCTGGCGCCTTTTTCGGGGAAAGCATGTTCAGCGTGCAAACCGATGCCTCCAAGGTAGCGCTGGTTCATTTGGTGGCCCGTTTAAAGGTGGGCGGCTACCAACTTCTTGATACTCAATTTATTACCGAACATTTAAAGCAATTTGGGGCGCTAGAAATTGAACGCCAAGATTATCATGCCCGATTAGCAGACGCACTTCAGTGCCAAACTGCCAATTTCTCTCAATTGGAATCAGGTGTTGATGGTGCGACCATTTTACATTTGATCACCCAAACATCATAAACGGGATGTTCCAGCGCATTCAGAGCCGGGCTTGAGGCCACCATCCAGCCCTCGAATACGCGCACACGCTTATCACCTCGCTTTAGATCATCAATTTCCAAATATGCGAAGGTTTCCGGTGGTTCGATCGGTGGACGTGTACGACAATAACGCGCCACGATCGACAAAGTGCCAAACCGCAGTTCTTCGCCAACTTCCAGTTCAAACTCTGTGATTCTAGCCGTTATTTTATCTAGCGCACGTAGGACAACACGGTTATGAGCGACGGCTTGATCTTCTTGCGGCACATGTTGATCTAGAAAAGAAGAATTCTGTGCCGAAAGCCCATTGCCCAAAAGAAGAGTGGTGCAAAATGCGGTTATAATATTTTTAATTGCCGCCATCATCGCTGCCGCCGGAACTGAATCTTCCGATCAAGCCAAGAAGATCAATCGCATCCTGAGTTTCTTCAATCTCATCACCGTCTGAGAGGTATTCCTCGTCTCCGCCGGGCAGTAAACTCAAGTATACCCCGCCAAGAAGGCTTTCAGATGAAATGGCCGCAGCAGTGTCTGCAGGCAGTTCGACACCTGAGGCTACAGAAAATTTCACAATGGCCTGATAGGAAGTTGCATCTAAAACATTATCAATAACCGTGCCGACCTTAATGCCAGCAACACGCACATCACTGCCAACATTCAAGCCGTCAATACGGTCAAACCGAGCTTGCAGTATATAGCCATCAACCGCACCAGAATCGGTGCGCTCATATGCAAAAACAAGAAACCAACCCGCCACCAAAAGGACAATGGCGCCTATTAACGATTCGACAAGATTACTGGACATTCTTGCTCCTTACCTTAAGCGCGACCTTAGACGCGGCATTAAGGATGCCATGCTTCATATTTTGGAGTTGCTGGTCTTGGTGCAGCAGGACTGTATGCCGCCGCTGAACCAGTTTGGTTTTCTTGATGCTCTTTTTCCCACGCTTTTACCGTAATATCTTGTTCAGCGGGGAGCTTGTCTGTCGTATAATGAAGCCAGCCATGCCATTCTGAAGGCACGCGAGATGCCTCTATGGGACCATTTTTGTAAATCACCCAGCGGCGATGGCCCTTCTTCTCACGGTAATAGATGTTACCCTGATCGTCTGTGCCAACTTTTTCACCTTTGCGCCGAGTGAAAAGCATGGTGCCAAACGTTGCGCTGTTCCACCAAGTAAAAATGGGCGAAGCGAAGAAAGATTTAAACAAGGATGCCATTGTCATATCCATACGTTGGTTTGAAACTATCAGAGACGGTTTAAAACTATCCCTGATGATTTGCGCCCGTTTAACATGTTTGCAATGCAAGGGAAAGGCGCTGTGTCACTATTAAAAATAATCTTATCATAAATTAGAACATCGCTTCGATTCTTACCAGCCTAAACTGTCAGGCTCTATTATCTCCATTCTTAAAGCCAATTTATGGATTAAATGTGGCAGAAACACCGACTCGTTAGCTACCGAGGAGTCGAGTAACTTAAAGCGGCTGAGAAGACCCCTTTTATAAAAGCCATATGCAAATTTCACTTGTTCAGCGCCCCCATCACACCCTAGACTTTGTAGCGCGCAGGATCTGCGCCACAAGATATTGTTGGGATGTTCGATTTCAAGTTGGGTCATTTGACTTTGAGCAAAGGATAAAGCGGGGATGGCTGCTATTCTCCTGACGAGTAAAAAATAGTAATTCAAGGGGGAATTCATGCGTATTGAACGTCATTTTACTGGCCAAAAGGCTTGTCCATATAGCGCTTGCGAATGGCGCACAGCGGTGAGCGAGATTAAGAATCCTGACGGATCTATCGTTTTCCATCTGGACAATGTTGAAGTTCCCGCCAAATGGAGCCAAGTCGCCACCGATATCATAGCACAGAAATATTTCCGCAAAGCTGGTGTGCCACAAGCCTTAAAGCCAATAGAAGAAGAGGATGTCCCTGAATGGTTATGGCGTAAAGAGGCAGACCTTGATGCCTTAGCCACCATGGAAGAGGATAAGCGCTACAGCTCTGAAAAAAGTGCCAAACAAGTTTTTGATCGGCTTGCCGGTACTTGGACCTATTGGGGCTGGAAAGGTGGCTATTTCGAAGAAGAGACCGACGCGCGCACCTTCTATGATGAAATTCGCTATATGCTGACAAACCAAATGTGTGCACCCAACAGCCCACAATGGTTCAATACGGGCCTTCACTGGGCTTACGGCATTGATGGCCCGGCCCAAGGACACCATTATGTTGATTTTGAAACTGGTAAGTTGGTAAAATCCAAAACCGCTTACGAGCACCCCCAACCCCACGCCTGCTTTATCCAATCTGTATCTGATGACCTTGTAAATGAAGGCGGCATCATGGATCTTTGGACCAGAGAAGCGCGCTTGTTCAAATATGGATCAGGAACCGGCTCGAACTTCTCAAGCATTCGAGGAGGCGACGAGCCACTTTCTGGGGGTGGTAAATCTTCCGGTTTAATGAGCTTCCTAAAAATCGGGGACCGTGCGGCAGGGGCGATCAAATCTGGTGGTACGACCCGGCGCGCAGCCAAGATGGTTGTGGTTGATATTGACCACCCAGATATTGAAGAATTCATCAATTGGAAAGTGATCGAAGAACAAAAAGTGCTCGCGCTTGTCTCTGGTTCCAAGCTGAATGAAATACACTTGAACCGGATTATGAAAGCCTGCTGCGATCATAGGGAGGCCTTGGGCGACGATGCCTTCAATCCCAAAGAAAATAAAGAACTGAAGAAACAAATCATTGCAGCTCGAAAAGTGATGATCCCTGACAATTATGTGCAACGGATAATTCAATTCGCCAAACAGGGCTTCAGTTCAATCGACTTTAAAACCTATGATACGGATTGGGATTCAGACGCATACCTCACAGTTTCAGGGCAAAACTCTAACAACTCAATCCGTGTAACTGATGATTTCATGAAAGCGGTCAACGCCGGCACTGCTTGGGAACTTAAACAGCGGACAAACGGCGCAGTTTCCAAAGAAATCAACGCAAAAGATTTATGGCGTGATGTCGGCCATGCCGCATGGGCATGTGCTGATCCGGGCATACAGTTTCACACAACGATCAATGATTGGCACACATGCCCCGCGTCTGGTGACATCAAAGCCTCAAATCCATGTTCTGAATATATGTTCCTTGATGATACGGCCTGTAACTTAGCGTCGCTCAATTTGATGACCTTCCGTGGTGACGATGGCCATTTTAAAATTGAGAGTTTCAAGCAAGGCGTGCGGTTATGGACAATGGTTCTGGAAATTTCGGTGATGATGGCGCAGTTCCCATCTAAGGAAATTGCTCAACTATCCTATGAATACCGTACTCTTGGCCTAGGGTTTGCCAATATAGGTGGCCTACTGATGAGCCTGGGCATGTCCTATGACAGCGTTGATGGCCGGGCGCTCTGCGGTGCCATCACAGCGTTAATGACCGGCGAAAGCTATGCTACATCGGCAGAAATGGCTTCTGAACTTGGTGCTTTTCCGGGATATAAAAAGAACGCCGAGCACATGCTGCGGGTCATCCGAAACCATCGCCGCGCGGCTTATGGACATTCAGACGGGTATGAGAAATTACACACTAAGCCCGTGCCACTTGATGTTCAAAATTGCCCCGATAAAGCAATTGCCGTCGCTGCGGCTGCTGCCTGGGACCGGGCTCTTGAAATTGGCCAAGAATATGGATTTCGAAATGCACAATCATCGGTCATAGCCCCAACTGGCACCATTGGCT
Organism: Kordiimonadales bacterium; assembly: GCA_015485385.1. Classification (GTDB taxonomy): domain Bacteria; phylum Pseudomonadota; class Alphaproteobacteria; order Sphingomonadales; family Kordiimonadaceae; genus Kordiimonas. The sequence goes on from WFTS01000047.1 coordinate 34,063, forward strand.
TGGTAATGGACTGTGATACCACCGGTATCGAACCTGATTTTGCTTTGGTGAAGTTTAAAAAACTTGCTGGCGGAGGCTATTTCAAAATCATCAATCGTGTTGTCTCTCAAGCCTTGGAATTTTTAGGCTATAATGCAAAACAGATTGAAGCGATAGAACGCTATGCTGTTGGACACTCAACACTTCAAGATGCACCGGGAGTGAACCATAGTGCGTTAAAGGATTTGGGCTTTACAGACCGAGAACTAAAAGCGCTCGAAGAAAACTTGAAAGATGCATACGACATCAAATTTGTCTTTAACCAATGGACACTGGGTACTGACTTCTGCAAAGAAACGCTTGGTTTTTCTGACGATCAATTGAATGATTTTAATTTTGACATACTGACCGCACTTGGATTTAGTCGGACAGACATCAACGCTGCAAACCAATATTGCTGCGGAACAATGACACTGGAACAAGCGCCTTACCTAAAGGAAGAGCATTACAGTGTCTTTGATTGTGCGAACCCATGCGGGAAAATCGGCAAACGGTATCTATCAGCCGAAAGCCACATTCATATGATGGCGGCTGCACAACCCTTCATTTCCGGCGCTATTTCTAAAACTGTTAATATGCCCAATGATGCAGATGTTGAAGATTGTCTGCAAGCATACGAACTAAGTTGGTCGTTGGCTCTGAAAGCCAATGCCCTCTATAGAGATGGTTCCAAACTTAGTCAGCCGTTAAACGCCGCTTTGTTAGACGAGGAAGACCTTGACGGAGACTTTGAGGAGAAATCCCTTCCTGAAAAAACGGCTGTAATCGCTGAACGTATTGTGGAACGCATTATAGAGCGTAAAGGCCCCGTCAAACGCAGAAAATTACCGTCCCGGCGCAAAGGCTACACTCAAAAAGCCGTTGTAGGTGGCCATAAAGTATATTTACGCACAGGCGAATATGATGACGGATCTGTTGGTGAAATTTTCATTGACATGCATAAAGAAGGTGCAGCTTTCCGCTCCTTGATGAATAATTTCGCCATCGCTATCTCAATTGGGCTTCAGTACGGTGTGCCGTTGGAAGAATATGTTGACGCTTTCACGTTCACCCGATTCGAACCTTTTGGACAAGTAGAAGGCAATGAAACCATCAAAATGGCGACATCCCTTTTAGATTATTTATTCCGTGAGCTCGCAATCTCATATCTGGGTCGTGAGGATTTGGCGCATGTCACACCTGCGGATTTAGCTCCGGATACAACGGGGCGCGGAGAGAAAGGCGATAGCCTACCAGAAATGGACCAAGATGTTACCGATGCACTAGAGCGCATGCAAAAGTTCGCCTCTAGCGGCTATGTTCGAGGAAGCAATCTAGTGGTGCTAAAAAGCAAGACCACCCAATCCACTAAAGAAGAGAAGCGCACGCTTGAAACTGTAGCTACCGCCACGGGCACCAAGGGGGGTGCTAGTTTATCACTTGGCTCCGCGATGGCGAATGGCGGCACGGATGCAACACCAAATGCGCGTGTTGTAGCGCGCATGAAAGGGTATGAAGGTGATGCTTGCGGAGAATGCGGTAACTTCACACTTGTGAGAAATGGTACCTGTATGAAATGCGATACATGCGGCGGCACAAGCGGCTGCAGCTAAAATTTTCGAATCCCACACACCAACCCGTCCCGGTGTGTGGCAATCTTGGGGGGAGCCTGTCTTCCCCCTCTTTTTTTATTCGCTCTATCAATAGAACGCATTCTCTTGCACCTTTAGGTAATTGCTTTAAACTTGATGAGCCTTTACCGTTTATTTACTAGATGGTGTTGAACTGCGCGCTCCATTAAATAATCAAAAAACTGTTTAATGGGCTGTTCTTATTTATTTGGAGTCTTTCGTGGCTGATACACTTGGAAGTAAAGTTTCAGCAATTTCACACCACGAAAGCGGTGCGGCTTCTAAGATTGTCAACACAAGCGCGGTCACTGAATGCTTGCCAGTTGGTGTTCTTGTACTTGGAAATACGGCATCTAATGTTGTAGAAGCCCTGTTCATCAATGGATTTGCACGCGATATTTTTGATCTAAAAAGTCAGGCTCAATTGCCCTGCCCACTTGATTCAATATGGACAGCAAGCGATAGCCACATACTAGTTGGACAAATCCTTGAGGTTTTTCGCTCAGGGGCAAAAGCAAATTTCGAATGGAATATGCGCTCTGGCGCCATCGAACGCTTTCTGGCAAGCCAACTTATTCCCCTGATGGACCATGAAGGGAATGTGCATCAAGTTGTTTGCACCGTGGAAGACCAAACAGCTGAAAAACTGGCTGAGAGAAACTTGTTGCATCATGCATTTCATGACGCCCTCACCGGGCAACCCAACCGGGTTCTTTTTCGAAATAAACTAGAACAGGCCGTGTCTGAAAGCACCCGTGACGGTGTAAGTATGGGCTGCGCCGTTCTCATCATCAACATCGACCGTTTTCAGCAGATCAATGAAAGCTTTGGTCATAGCGCTGGGGACCGCTTTTTGATCTCGATGGCTTCGACACTGAGACGCTGTATCCGAGGCTCTGATACTCTGGCAAGATTATCGGGTGACGAATTTGCCATCCTAGTTTCTCGCTTCAATGACCTTGAAGAAGTGGAAATGATCTGCTCTCGCATCCATGATGCGATGCAGCAGCCCTATGATTTAGACGGGAATGAAGTTTTCACCTCTGTTTCTGTGGGGGTGGCGACAACCATCGACAGCAACACCCACCCTGAAGATTTAATTCGCGATGCTGATTTTGCCATGCACCGCGCTAAATCTGCCGGTAAAGCACGGTCCGAGATATTCCATAGCGAATCGCACCAACGGGCGCGCTCGCAATTCCATTTAGAGACCGAATTGCGCCGTGCGGTAGAACGCAAAGGCCTGATGCTCTATTATCAGCCAATCGTTGACCTAAAGACCCAGAAAATCCGCAGCTTTGAAGCCTTAACCCGTTGGATTCATAAAGACAGAGGCTTTGTGTCTCCGGTTGAGTTTATCCCACTTGCCGAAGAAACAGGTATAATTGTTAATTTAGGCCGCTGGGCTATGGATGCTGCTTGCGAACAAGTTCGAGCATGGATTGATACAGTGGGGCCAGAAAAAACAGTCCCGATCAATGTTAATGTCTCCGGCATTCAGTTTGCCCGCGATGATGTGGCCAGCATGGTACAAGAAGGCCTTGAAAAATATAATATAGATGGCCGATACATCCGCGTTGAACTGACAGAAACATCCATTATGGCAAATCCAACCCGGATATCAGAATCGCTTCAAAAAATACGCAAATTAGGCGTCAAAGTTGCACTTGATGATTTTGGGACCGGATATAGTTCTTTGAATTACCTACACCAGTTTCCTATTGATATTATCAAAATTGACCGAAGTTTTATCAACCAGCTTGAATATGACAATCAGCCTTATAAAATTTTGAAAATGATAGGCATTCTTGCGCAAAATCTTGGCCATGACGTAGTAGCTGAGGGTCTGGAAGATTTAGAACATATTGAAATGCTTAGAAGCATGGGGTTTGAATATGCCCAAGGCTACTATTATTCCAAACCCGTCGAAGCGAGCAAAGCCAGCGAATATGTTGCTGGCAACATTCCTTGGTAAGGATGCAATTTTCCCTTGAAGCAGCCGGAGTTTATACCCAAATATAGGTAATCATGACATCGAATGCTTAAATTTAATCGAGATTAGCGTCAACAACTGAGGAAAACATCATGGCCGAAGCAGCCGAAGACAAGGCGCCTGCCAAAAAAGCCACAGCAAAAAAAACGCCTGCTAAAAAATCTACTGATAAAAAAGCGCCCGCTAAAAAAGCAGGAGCCGCTAAAAAGGCGATGCCGAAAAAGCGCTCAACCGCTAAAAAAACCACCGTGCGCAAGGGACCGGGCAAGACACCGGTTAAGAAAAAGGCTTCGGTTAAGACACCGTCCACAAAATCAGCCGCAGCACATATTGCAGATACACCAACCTCTGAGAAGGTCGCAGCTGAGGCCAACGTGACTGAGGAAAAAAGCACGGCATATCATTCAACAAACGACACTAAGGCCACGTCCACAGGGATATCAAACAAGACGGAAAATGATGATCAGACAGAGGCTCACGCAGGTTTTGATAGTGAAAAATTAATCGCTGAGCTGAAAGAAAAAGACTGGGGTACAATTGTGATCCGTGGTCTCTTTATGATCTTTTTTGGATTTTTAGCCAATTTAGCTCTGATGGCTACATTCCTGCTTGCTTTGGTTCAATTCGTTATGATGGTTGGCAGCGGAAAACCCAATAAAATGATCACATCTATAATTAGTCGGCTGGGGAAATATATCGGCCAGACATTAAGTTTTCTCAGCTTCAAAACTGAGGATAAACCTTTTCCGATTGATCTAGATTTGCCTGAAGACGAGTAATCGTCTGATAATAATCTGATATTAATCTGGCGGCATATGAAACAGAGGGCACCCCTGCGGTGCCCTTTTTTTGATCGAACGCTAGTCCTAAATTCCTGATACCCGGAACAAAACCTCAACACCGAGCCGAATGAATACAACAACAATAATTGCAGTTACTACAGCCTTTGCAAAATCAATCATCGAAATTCCTCATTTCCTGATCATCTTCATATCATAGCCAAAGCTTCAATCCAATAATATCCGATTACGATATTCTATCATTCAACATCTTAATGCTGGACATCCTGTTGCATTGCCATACCTTATTGACAATAATATCGATAGCAATTTTAAGGACCCAAAATGGACCCTGTTCAGCTGGCCATAAGTCTAATGTCCATAACGCTTCTTGCGTTTCTTGCAGCCAAACTTTTCCCAGTGAAAGAGGTTTTAAACTTGGCTTCAGTGCAAGCGGAATATCAACGATATAACCCTGAAGCTGTCATTGATACCATCATCCTTGGGCTAGACCATAAAGCTGCACTCTTGAAATTGACCCAACCTCAGGACCAGCTTGGCATCGTTACACGCCTCGGCGACCGGCTTGTATGCCGCACAGTCGGAAAAGATGATATCGCCAGTTTTGCTGTTAGCGGCGACACACTAACCATCAACAGTGATGACTTTACTCAGCCATATGTTTCAATTCGCCTTGACCCAGACGAAATGCAAAGCGCGCAAAGACTAATAACAAGTTTTACTGAGCCAGAAGGAGCCACACATGCAAATCAATCTGCTTGATCTCGGTAATCCTACAGAATTGGCTGTCGCTCTTTTTGTCGGTCTGATCATTCTCGAAATCCTATATGGCTGGAAAACTGGCCGAGTGACATATGAAGGTAAAGATGCCTTTGCATCGATGTTTATGGGGTTCGGCAGCAAGATTGCCGGCGTTATTTCAGCGCTTTTATACGGTTGGCTAGCGCTGTGGGTCTGGACTAATTTTCGGCTTTTTGATTTTGGTACCGACCTATGGGTGTTTGCCTTGGCGTTCGTTCTTGCTGACTTCGCTTATTATTGGATCCATAGGCTAGGCCACAGAGTGCGCTGGATGTGGGCTGCACATGTGATCCATCATTCCAGTCAGCATTATAATTTATCCACGGCCCTTAGGCAGACGTGGACCAATTTCTTAACACCTAACTTTTTGTTTTTTATACCGATTTACTTTCTCGGTATTCATCCAGCCATAGTTATTTTCTGTTACGGCCTTAATTTGATTTATCAATTCTGGATCCATACCGAAGCGATCAAAAAATGCCCCAAATGGTTTGAATATATCTTCAACACCCCCAGCCACCACCGGGTCCACCACGCTAATAATCCGCGTTATCTGGATGCAAATTACGCGGGCGTTTTCATGGCATGGGACCGCATGTTTGGCTCATTTGTGCCTGAACGCGACGACGACCCCTGCAATTACGGTTTGGTGAACGACCTTGGTACCTTCAACCCCTTACGCATTGCGTTCCATGAATGGATCGGCATTGCAAAAGACATTTGGGGAGCCAAAAGCTGGCGTGACCGTTTGCTGTACCTAATCGCCCCGCCGGGCTGGACCCCTGACGGCAGCCGCATGACCAGCGACATGATAAAAGCCGCTTGGCGCGCCCGCAATGAGGCAAAAAAAACCACTGCACAATAACATTGCCCTGTGTGGTCTAGCGTTACTTGAGAATTGCTCGCCTTCTCCTGCCCCAGACCGTAAGCTGTTGCGCATAGCTGTGCTGCGTATTTTGCGCTTGCGAAATGGGTTTGTTTTAGGCCATTGTGCGCGCACAACAGGGGGTGCCCCCAAGCCGATACCATCCTAAAGATGAGGAACTTCTATGTCACAAGATGCAATTGTTATTGTTGGAATGGCGCGCACGCCCATGGGCGGCTTGCTGGGTGATTTTGCGAGCGTTCAGGCGTCCACTTTAGGCGCAGTTGCTATTGAAGGCGCGCTTGAAAGAGCTGGCCTCAAGGCTGACGCAGTGGAGGAGACCATCATGGGCTGTGTACTCCCTGCCGGCCAAGGTCAAGCACCCGCACGGCAAGCCAGTATCAAAGCCGGTATTCCCACGTCAGCGGGCGCGGTTACGGTCAATAAAATGTGCGGCTCTGGCATGAAAGCCATGATGCAAGCGCACGATGCCCTAAAGGCTGGCTCAAAGGATGTGATCGTTGCAGGCGGTATGGAGAGCATGACCAAAGCCCCCCATATGATGCCAAACGCGCGCACCGGCATTAAATACGGCAGCGGTGAAATCCTTGATCATATGGCGCTGGACGGCTTAACCGATGCATACGGCGGTGAACCCATGGGCGTTTACGCCGAATTATGCGCCGAACATTACCAATTTAGCCGTGAAGCACAGGACGCTTATTCAATTGAAAGTACCAAGCGCGCTCAAGCTGCGATTGAAAGCGGCGCTTTTGAAGGTGAGATCGTATCTGTAACGGTAAAGTCCCGCCGGGGCGACGTAAAGGTTAGCACCGACGAACAGCCACCAAAAGCCCGGCTTGATAAAATTCCAAGCCTGCGGCCCGCCTTTAAGAAAGACGGCACAGTTACCGCTGCCAACGCCAGTTCAATATCCGACGGCGCGGCTGCTGTTGTGATGATGACAGCGTCTGAGGCAGAAAAGCGCGGTCTAAAACCGCTTGCAATCCTTAAAGCACATGCCGAATTTGCGCACGCCCCAGAATGGTTCACGACTGCCCCCGTGACAGCCATTAAAAACGTGCTGGATAAAGCCGGATGGAGCGTTGCCGACGTTGACCTGTTTGAAGTGAACGAAGCGTTTGCCGTTGTGGCAATGGCGGCGATGCAAGAACTAGGGCTTGACCACACCAAGGTAAATGTAAATGGCGGTGCGTGTGCGCTTGGCCATCCTATTGGCGCCTCTGGCACGCGTATCTGTGTAACGCTGATTAATGCACTTGAAAAACGTGGGCTCAAGCGCGGCATTGCCAGCCTATGCATCGGCGGCGGTGAAGCCACTGCTGTTGCAATTGAGCTAGCCTAAAGTCGGAGCACGCCCCATGATGCTTACAGAAGAACAAGGCATGATTCGCGATATGGCACGCGCGTTTGCGCGTGACCGTATTAGCCCAAACGCCGCAGCATGGGAAAAGGCCGGAGAAATTCCCGCTGAAATGCTGCGGGAAATGGGCGCCTTGGGCCTGATGGGCATGACGGTGCCCTCCAAGTGGGACGGCGCAGAAACTGACTATGTTTCTTACGCGCTGGCGCTGATGGAAATCGCGGGCGGTGACGGCGGGCTTTCAACCCTGATGAGCGTGAATAACGCACCCATGTGCGCAGCCATCCTCGCCAACGGCACGGATGCGCAGAAGGAAACATTCCTCAAACCTATGGCGCGCGGTGATATTATCGGCGCTTTCTGCCTCACAGAGCCGCAAGCAGGCTCTGACGCCTCGATGTTAAAAACAAAAGCAGAGCGCACCAATAATGGTTGGCGCATCAATGGCACCAAACAGTTTATCACGTCTGGCAAAATTGCAGGCGCGGCAATTATCTTCGCAGTGACCGACCCATCGGCCCAAAAGCGGGGTATTTCTGCGTTTCTGGTGCCAACAGATACACCCGGCTATAATATAGCAAGCCTAGAACATAAGCTCGGTCAAAAATCATCGGACACCTGCCAAATTGTTTTTGACGATATGGAGATTTCCGCTGATTGTTTGCTCGGCGCTGAAGGGGCGGGCTACAAAGTGGCGCTATCGAACCTTGAGACAGGGCGCATCGGCATTGCAGCACAAAGCGTGGGCATGGCGCGGGCTGCATATAACTATGCTCTCCAGTATGCCAAAGAACGTGTGGCGTTTGGGAAACCTATCTTTGAACATCAGGCGGTTGCTTTCCGGCTCGCAGACATGGCAACCCAGCTTGAGGCCGCAGACCTGTTGGTGTTGAACGCCGCAGCAAAAAAGGACGCAGGCGAGCCGTGCCTCAAGGAAGCCTGCATGGCCAAGCTGTTCGCCAGCGAAATGGCGGAAAAAGTATGCTCGGACGCAATCCAAACCCTAGGCGGCTACGGTTATCTTTCAGAATATCCTATTGAGAAAATCTACCGTGACGTGCGCGTTTGCCAAATTTATGAAGGCACCAGTGACATCCAGCGCATCGTCATCAGCCGCGAAATTTCAGCCTAGACCCAGTGCTTAAAACGGCGAGCAGACTTTAATTTATCACCACAATATTACGGCCTTGTTCTTTTGCTTGATAAAGCGCTTGATCGGCACGGTCGAGTGCAGTGTTGATTGCAACATCATCATAATCCACCTCCGTTAAGCCAATGCTTACGGTAACGTGGAAGATATGGCCATTATGGGAATATTCGATCGCTGCAATTTTTTCACGCACACGTTCAAGAACCACATAAGCGCCGTCAACATCAGCTTCTGGAAGCAATACGGCAAATTCTTCACCGCCGATACGGCCTAAAGTATCCTCGTAACGCACTGTTTCCTTGCAGCAATTGGCAATTTCCTTCAGCACTAAGTCTCCGGCTTCATGGCCATAAGTGTCATTAATCATTTTAAAATTATCAACATCCAGAACAGCGACCACAAGCCCATAACTATGGCGTTTGCGGCGGCTAAGTTCCATATCAGCGGCATTCATGAAATGACGGCGGTTAAAGCAACCGGTCATGCTATCGACCATAGCCATATAAACCAGTTCTTCACGCGCACTGACAAGCTCTAGCTGAGTTCGCACACGAGCGCGCACAATCTCAGGTTCAAATGGTTTTCGTACGAAATCTGCTGCTCCCAACGACAGGCCTTTTAGCTCTGCTTTGGCGCTATCTAGTCCGGTCATGACAATGACGGGTATATGTTTGGTTCGTTCATCTTTTTTCAGGGCCTCGCAGACCCTAAAGCCATCAATATCTGGCAAAACAATATCCAACAAAATAATGCTGGGCATCAAATCCAGAGCCATTTTAAGGCCAGACTTTCCGTCCGGTGCGGCTTCTACCGTGCCCAAATCACGCAACGTGGCGCGCAACAAATCCCGCATCAAATCAGAATCTTCAATAATAAGGATTTTTCGTTCAGCCATAATCGCCCACCAAAAATTAGAACTTGTCGATAAATAGTCAGTAGCAAGAACGCGTTAACATATGTTTACTAAACCCAATTTAACTATGACGCACATAATAAAAGCGCGCACTCCAGCGGAGAACGCGCTTTAATATTGCGATAGATATTCGTCTTAGAACGGAATTTCATCATCCAGATCAGCCGCGCCTGCCATCGGAGCACCCTGCCCCTGACTGCCACCTTGACCACTTGCTTGTTGCTGACCACCGCCAAAGCCGCCACCTTGGCCCTGTGACTGATCATAGCTAGACTGGCTATCGCCAAAACTGCCGCCACCCTGATTATCGCTACGTCCACCCAACATTGTCAGTTCACCGCGATACCGCTGTAAAACAATCTCGGTGGTATATTTTTCCTGACCTGATTGATCGGTCCATTTACGGGTCTGAAGCTGGCCTTCGATATAAATCGTCGAGCCCTTTTTCAGGTAATTCTGTGCCACCTTGGCAAGGTTTTCATTGAAGATAACCACACGGTGCCATTCAGTTTTTTCCCGGCGTTCGCCCGTATTTTTATCGCGCCAGCTTTCAGATGTTGCCAACGACAAATTCACAACCGGTGAACCATCTCCCATTTTACGAACTTCAGGATCCCGACCAAGATTACCTACCAAAATTACTTTATTCACACTACCGGCCATCAAAGCCCCCTTTTAACATAATCCCAAGCCCACTAAGGGCCACGTGTCGTGACAATAGACCATGTTCTAGCTGCTGCAAACCATGTATTTACCTGCTACGGCAAGAAACTTTCAAATCCCCTTAAAAGCATAGCGCTTGGTCTTTCCAAACCCTGCCTGATATGCTCTGTCCGGCTTTTTGGGCTTATGAGATAAGAATATCGTCTCTAGAAAGATAAAGGCTGGATACCTTGTTGGAATTTCCCTTCCCCAACTTTCGTCAATTGCCAAAAACTGTCAGTACTGAAATTATGTTCTTTATTTGTTCCACAGCTCAATCTAATATCAAACGCTTGACACATAGGGGGCCGAACGCCCATCTGTATGCCTGTAATAGTCGCCTGAGCCTAATCCATAGTATGACTGTGAGAAATTAATGTTAACCGAAATTTCCGTGCGCGGAGCCCGCGAACACAATCTTAAATCCGTGGATGTAGACATCCCGCGTGACAAACTTGTGGTAATCACCGGCTTGTCTGGTTCAGGTAAATCCTCGCTCGCGTTTGATACCATATATGCCGAGGGACAGCGCCGTTATGTGGAAAGCCTCTCGGCCTATGCGCGCCAGTTTCTTGAGTTGATGCAAAAGCCTGATGTCGATCATATCGAAGGTCTTTCGCCCGCGATTTCAATAGAGCAGAAAACCACCAGCAAAAACCCACGCTCTACTGTTGGTACCGTAACTGAAATTTACGATTATATGCGGCTGTTGTGGGCGCGTATTGGGGTGCCCTACTCTCCTGCAACCGGGCTACCGATTGAAAGCCAGACCGTTAGCCAAATGGTTGACCGCATCATGATGCTTGGTGATGGTACGCGCCTATATTTGCTTGCCCCCATCGCACGCGGACGCAAAGGCGAATATAAAAAAGAATTTGCTGATTTACAAAAGCGTGGATTTCAGCGTGTGAAGGTGGACGGTGATTTTCACCTTATCGAGGATGTACCGTTTCTTGATAAAAAATATAAACATGATATCGACGTGGTCGTTGATCGGCTTGTTCTAAAACCTGATTTATTACAACGCCTTGCCGAAAGCGTTGAAACAGCACTTGAGCTTTCAGATGGTCTGATTGTTGCGGAAATTGCTGATAAAAACACTGACGACACCACCGAACCAGTGCGGCACCTGATGTCTGCCAAATTTGCATGTCCGGTCTCCGGCTTCACTATTGAAGAGATTGAACCACGGCTGTTTTCCTTTAACAGTCCATTTGGCGCCTGCCCATCGTGCGATGGTCTTGGTAAAAAGCTTTATTTTGATCCTCAATTGGTCGTGCCCGACCAAAGCAAATCAGTTCGCAAAGGCGCGCTGTCCGCTTGGTCAAGCCGCACCAGCAATCCATCGCCTTTTTATTTTCAGGCACTAGATGCGGTAGCTCGGCATTTTGATGTTTCCCTTGATACTCCGTGGAAGGACCTGCCTAAAAAGGCCCGCGACGCTTTTTTGTTTGGTACAGGGAAGCAATCTGTCGCAATTGTTTACGCAGATGGAAAGCGCCGGTTCGAAGTGAACAAACCGTTTGAGGGCGTTATCAATAATATCGAACGGCGCTGGCGCGAAACGGACAGCAACTGGATGCGCGATGAGCTTTCCAAATATCAATCCTCGACAAAATGCACCGCTTGCGACGGTGCCCGATTAAAGAAGGAAGCATTAGCTGTAAAAATTGACGGATGGCACATCAGCGCGGTAACAGCCCTTTCCATCGAGGCAGCCTATGATTGGTTTAATGAACTCCCTGAAAAGCTCAATGAAAAGCAAAACACTATTGCGAACAAAATCCTGAAAGAAATCCAAGACCGCCTAAAGTTTCTTAATAATGTAGGACTTTCATACCTTAACCTAAGACGTTCTTCTGGAACGCTTTCAGGGGGAGAAAGCCAACGTATTCGTCTTGCTTCTCAGATCGGGTCCGGGCTTACGGGCGTGCTTTATGTTCTTGATGAACCCTCCATTGGGCTGCATCAGCGCGATAATGATCGCCTGCTGGAAACACTCCAAAACCTGCGGGATATCGGCAATACGGTCCTTGTTGTTGAGCATGATGAAGATGCAATCCGAACTGCTGATTATGTTATAGATATGGGCCCTGGCGCTGGGGAGCACGGCGGCATGATTGTGGCTGAAGGCACGCCAGATATGGTCATGAATGCAGCCGATAGCCTTACGGGTCAGTATCTCACAGGCAAACGCTCTGTACCTGTCCCAACTTTGCGCAGACAAGGTCACACCGGAAAAAGCCTTACAATCAAGGGCGCAACCGCCAATAACCTTAAAAAAGTGGAAGGATCTGTCCCCTTAGGGACGCTCACTTGTGTCACAGGTGTGTCAGGGTCTGGGAAATCAACCTTCATCATTGAAACGCTTTACAAGGCCGTAGCGCAGCATTTAAACGGTAGCCGCGCAATTCCGGGGGCGCACGATAGCATCGAAGGCCTTGAATATCTTGATAAAATCGTCGATATCGACCAAAGCCCTATTGGACGCACACCGCGCTCAAACCCCGCGACATATACCGGCGCATTTTCCCCAATCCGAGACTGGTTTGCTGGTTTGCCAGAAGCACAAACCCGTGGATATAAGCCCGGGCGGTTTTCTTTTAATGTCAAAGGTGGCCGCTGCGAAGCCTGCAAAGGCGATGGCATGATCAAAATTGAGATGCACTTCCTACCCGACGTGTATGTTCAATGTGACCAATGCAAAGGCAAGCGTTATAATCGAGAAACTCTTGAAATTCGCTTTAAAGACAAGTCGATATCTGATGTTCTTGATATGACAGTTGAAGAAGGAGTTGGCTTTTTCAAGGCCGTTCCCGCCATTAGAAACAAACTTGAAATGCTCCATAAAGTTGGGCTTGGTTACATCCATGTTGGCCAACAGGCCACCACTTTATCAGGCGGCGAAGCCCAGCGTGTCAAATTAGCCAAAGAGCTCTCCAAGCGCTCCACAGGCAAAACGCTCTATATCCTAGACGAACCCACAACAGGCCTGCATTTTGAGGATATTCGCAAGCTTATGGAAGTTCTGCAAACCCTTGTAGATCAAGGCAATACCGTTATCGTGATCGAGCATAACCTTGAGGTTATTAAAACCGCTGATTGGATTTTGGATCTAGGTCCAGAAGGTGGGGATGGCGGCGGTGAAATTATCGCATCAGGCACACCTGAAGATGTTGCGAAAAACAAACGCAGCTATACAGGTCACTATCTCGCTGCAGCCCTTAAAAAGGCCGCAGAAGCAGCCAGCGAACCAGCATAAAGGTGTCGTCGTTCCTAAGTAAGCCGCGCCGTGAAAAACTGTTGCCACGTTGAAATATCTACACACGCCTAAGGAAGAGCCTATCCGATTAAATGTCTAAGCTCGCTGGCGACTAATGTTAAAAGCCGCTACCGGGTTCTTCTAAAAAGGCAAGCTCTTCACGCGTTGAAACACGGCCAAGCGCCGCGTTGCGGTGTGGGTATCGTCCAAAACGCTCAAGTATCCGTCTGTGGCGGCATTCATAATCCAAATTGCTTTCAAGTCCCGGTTTTGCAAATAAAATCATTGCCTCTTGATGTATGCTCAAGCTTTCACTGTGCATATAGGGCATATACAGAAATTGCAGCATCTCTGCTGACCAAGCCACACCAATCTTACGCAGGACCGCCTCTTGGGCCAACACAAGGGCTAATGGATCCGTCGCAAAGGCTTGTCCTGAGCCTCGAAACATATTGCGCGGCATTTGATCCAGCAGAATAATTTCCGCTAACCGCCCGCGCTCTGTCTCTCGCCAATGGGCAAGCTCCCCAACCGCTGCAATTTTATACACTCCCTCAAAACGCCGCCGAACCAAAGCATCAAAATCCGATGATTTCTGGAACCAACATCTCGGATCAATCTCAACAAACCAAAAGTTAAGGATATCTTCTGATCGCATCATATCACCTAGCAGCCTCCTCAGGAGGCGGTAATAAACGGATCAATGCCTCACCGTAAGCGGCGCTTAAAACCATTTGACGAATATCCACAAAGGCCCGTGTATCCTTTGGTGTATGAATATGAGGCATCATAGCCTCATCGTCATAAGAGGCGATTGTAAGCGTGCTGAAACCACCGCGCGCAAACCAAACGCTGTCAAAATCCCCTACCCGGTGTATCCCAGCCGTTATACCTTTAAACTTAGGATTTTGTAGACTCGCCTGTTTTGCAGCCTTCATCAGCTCGCCATAATAATGAACCGGCGTAAAGCCACCACTGCGCACAATATATTTTAAATTGGCATTCCCGACGGTATCAAAATTCAATACATGCGTATCGCGGTCCTTCAGTTCGTCCTCATGCATCTTATAATAGTGCTGTGCCCCTAGCATGCCTGCTTCCTCGGCTGTCGTAATGACAAGCCGTATCTCACTATTCGCGGGCATGTGCCTCCACAAGCGGCTTGCAGCCTCTGTAGCCGCTGCAACACCGGAAAGATTATCGTTCGCCCCCGGTGTATAGCCAAAACGCCAAAAATCTACACTTGCGATTATAGGCTGGGCCAAAACAGCCGCGACAAGTAAAAGCCTGAGCCACAGCGGTGCCACCCAACCATAACTGTCAAGCACAGGTATAATGACCCCAAGGCCAACAATTGCTGTCCCAAGATAAACAGACACCGCAAAATTTTTCACTTGCTCTGCTCGGTACGCAAAGGATGCAGGCGCACTATCTAAATGCGCCATTAACAGGATCAACCGCCGCCCGTTCCCTTTTTTCGCAACCAAATTCGCAGTTAACTTCTTGGGGCTCCACCATACAAGTGAACTAACGCGCCAATCAAAAAACAAAAAGTGGCTAATGAAAAACACTAGCCCTGCCATAATCGCCCCAAGAGGAAACCAGATAGAGATAATAATCGCGAGGGCTTGGCCTAACGCAACCATCCAGAAGAACGGCAAATAAGTCGCAGGCGCCATAAGCCCTTCCTCTGCCACATCCACGCCCGGCTCCCCCACCAATTGGGTCATGAGCATTTCACGCGCCATCATCTCATTTTCAGAGCCTGCGCCCCGGTGCGGCCATTCACTCAGCTTGTTGAATATATCTGTTGCCGACAAAGGCATTGCGGATATTTCCTTTATAAAATCGCAGTCTGAAACAACAGCTTATCTTTTTTGCTTACAAATGAAAGGCTGCTCCGTTAAACAGACGCAGAATAATAGCATATATCACTCCTTGGTAGACCAATATGAAAGACACCCAATGAAACCAATTCATGTAATCGGTGGCGGGCTTGCTGGCTCTGAAGCGGCTTGGCAAATAGCAAATCGCGGCATACCTGTAATCCTGCATGAAATGCGGCCTGTGCGCCAAACTGATGCACACCACACGGATGGTCTTGCAGAAATGGTTTGTTCAAATAGTTTTCGTTCAGACGATGCACAAAACAATGCTGTTGGCCTGCTTCACCAAGAAATGCGCGAGATGAATTCACTGATTATGGCCGCCGCTGACCGGCATAAAGTGCCCGCGGGCTCGGCGCTTGCCGTTGACCGCGAAGCCTTCTCTGACGAGGTGACAACAACTATAGAAGGGCATAAATTCATCACGATTGAGCGCACTGAAATTGATAGCCTGCCACCAGATGATTGGGACAATGTGATCATAGCCACTGGGCCATTAACATCGCCCGCTCTCTCTGAGGCCGTACGCTCTCTGTGCGGGGATGCAGGATTGGCATTCTTTGATGCGATTGCTCCCATTGTTTACAAAGAAAGCATCGATTTCAAACACGCTTGGTACCAAAGCCGTTATGATAAAGGCGAAGGCGCTGATTACATCAACCTGCCACTGAGCAAAGAGCAATATGAGACTTTCATCCAAGATTTAAATGATGGCGATAAAACCGAGTTTAAACAATGGGAAGGCACACCTTATTTCGAAGGCTGCATGCCCATCGAAGTCATGGCAGCTCGCGGCCCGGAGACCTTGCGGTTTGGCCCGATGAAGCCGGTCGGCTTGCAAAGCCCTCACACCGATGAAAAGCACTATGCCGTTGTGCAGCTACGCCAAGATAATAAGCTCGGAACGCTTTATAATATTGTCGGCTTTCAAACCAAGCTTACCTACAGCGAGCAAAAGCGCATTTTCCGAAAAATTCCAGGGCTGGAAAGCGCTGAGTTTGCACGCCTTGGCGGTCTTCACCGCAATAGTTTTCTTAACAGCCCGCTTGTCCTTGATGAGCAGCTACGCTTAAAGGCTGATCCTCGGTTAAGGTTTGCTGGACAAATCACTGGCGTGGAAGGCTATGTTGAAAGCGCTGCCATGGGACTGATCTCAGGCATATTCGCATCCGCGGAGCGCCTTGGTGGCCGGGCCATGCCACCACCAGAAACAACCGCTTTCGGAGCTTTGATCCACCATATCACCGGCGGAGCAGATGCCAAAACATTCCAACCCATGAATGTTAACTTTGGGCTTTTCCCTCCACTGGCTGAACGCACGAAGAAAAAAGAGCGTAAACCTGCAATGAGCAAACGTGCGCAAGAAGACTTATCAGTATGGAAAAACCAGCTAGAAAGCTAACCCTAGAAACCTAGCAATTTATGCACTTTCCAGAGATAACATAGGCGCATCCGGCGTGCCGTGGCCGAAGTTGATCCAGGCTGCTGAAGGACCTGATTCCGCAGCAAATACGCGCCCACGCGCGCTGTGCTTGATGGCTTCCTTCGCCGGTACAATCAACGCACACACTCTTTCCGCGCCAGTTTGATCACAGAGATATGGGAAAAAGGTGGTGTCCACTGCCAACTTGAGGCCCTTATCAAACCGGTAAAACATCACACGCCAGCGCCCACATGCGTTATCAAACAGAGCCTCGAAAACATCCGAAATTAAGTGTCTATCGTCAGGCAGTAAGCGACGAAAATATTCAAAACCCGTGATATCTACATTCAGCCTTGATGCAATGCCATCACCAGCAAAATCAATATCCATGCGAGCCCCTTCACCCGCAGGCCCTGTTGGCCGCGTAAATTCGCCCTTCAATAAATATGGTGATAACCCATCAAAATCTGACGCATCGATTATATCGCTTGAGGGTAGACCAAAGCGCGGTAACAAATCGCGCCATTTAGCCTCAAAAAGTTTACTTGCGTCCGAGCGCTCGTGCTCCATGACATCCGTCCAACTCTACTAAACTATAGTGCCGTAACATTTCATGTGAAAACGTTGCTGTCAAATCCAATGCGCCGTCATTTTATCAGCTAGGGATACTTATTCCGGTTTTGCCTGAGCAACATCACCTGTCTTTTCATCCGCCAAATAAGCCTTGATTGCAGTATCAACACTGGACAGTGCCGCACAACCGTTCGGACAAAGACGCGCCAACTTTCCTCTGTTTGCATCTGCACGATCAAACATCTCTTGTTTTAGGAAAGCAAGCGATTGCATAGTTAGTAAAGTCTTGTCATTGGGTTCGATTTCAAGAGCCAACCGATAGTATTTCAATCCTTTACCAATGTGTCCCTGAGCTTCATGCGCTTTTCCTAAGCCCAATAATGCTTGTGTATTCGCCGGGTCAGCAACCATCGCTCGTTCGAACAACAATTGCGCGTCTGTCAGCTTTTTTGCTTGCAGCGCTATGTTAGCATCACTGACCAATTGCATGGAAATAGTCTGATATTTCACATCAGTTTTAGCAAAAGCTGCGAAAGACATAGCCGCAACCAAGCCTACGGTAATTAAAATGTTTTTAATCAAGATACGCTTCCTTATTCATGTTGCGGACATAATAGCCATAAATTGGTTAACTGTCTCTATTCTTTAAACTCACATATCTAAAGATAATCACGCGTTGAGTTCAAAAATTGCAATGAAAAAGCCGTCAGTTTGGTGCGTTTCGGGTGAAAGTTGCAAAGTTTCGGGAATTAACGCCCGCGTTTCTGGTGCTTTTGTGTCAACAGTCGCGCTCCAAACACTCTTGTAATTCACTAATTTCCAACCGACAGAATCCTTGAGGAAGCGTGTAACAATTTCTTCATTTTCCGCAGGAAATACAGAACATGTCATATAGATAAGACGCCCACCTTTACGGACTAAGCCGCTGGCTTCATTCAATAATTCGAGTTGAATTTTAGTGAGTTTCGAAATTCCACTCGTATTTTGGCGCCACCGTTGGTCAGGGCTGCGCCGCCATGTTCCCGACCCGCTACAAGGTGCATCAACAAAAACGCGGTCGCATAGTCCTGCTAAGGAGGCCAACTTGGCCTCGCGTTTTTCGCCTTCCTTTGGTAATTGGCTTACCTGAATATTGCGAGCCCCAGACCGCTGTGCGCGTTTCTTACAACTATCAAGCCGCTTCGCCGAAATATCAAAAGCATATATTTGGCCTTTATTTTCCATCTGCGCAGCAATCGTTAGGCTTTTGCCGCCAGCGCCGGCACAGAAATCTACCACTTGCATCCCGGGTTCGGCCCCAACCAACAGCGAGGCTATTTGCGCAGCCTCATCCTGCACCTCCAAAAGTCCACGCTTAAAGTCGTCAATACCTCCAAGCGCCACGTTTTTAAGGGAGCGCAGCCCCATCGGTGAAAATGGCGTGTTCTCAAGCGGGACTGTTTTCCCATGAAAACTCTCTCGTGCCGCAGATTTACTTTTCAAAGAGTTTATGCGCAAATCAACTGTTGCCTGTTGATTTAAGGCTAAGGCAGCTTTTGGCCAAGTATCACCGTAACGCGCTTCAAATCCAGCAATAGCCCAATCGGGTATATTATGCTGGGCTGCAAGAGGTACATCCGCAATGTCCTGCGCCTGAACCGCTGCAACAAAGGCTATTTCGATATCAGTCAGAGAATCCGGAGCATAAGCCCCTTCTTCGGCAAACAAAGATAAAGCATCCAAATCATTTAACGCTAAATAAGCAATTACGATAGGGCGCGCAGATCGCTCAGTTTTTGTTTTGTTTAAATACCACAACAGCGAAACACGTTGACGCAAAATTGAATAGGCGGCCTGTGTAATATAGCGCCGATCTTTAGAACCGGCATACCGGCGAGCGCGAAAATAATTCCCCACCAAGACATCAACTGGTGTCGTACCAGTTTCTATCGCGGCTTCGATTTCCTCAACCAACTCGATTAAGGATTGAATGCGTGCTGCTGGCTGCATGATTTGGCCTTATCTTCCGGGGTAATTGGGAGATTCGCGTGTGATCGTCACATCGTGGACATGGCTTTCGCTTAGGCCGCTATTGGTAATGCGAACAAACTCAGCATTTTTGCGCATACCGGGCACTGTACGGTTGCCCGTGTAGCCCATGCTGGCACGCAAACCACCCACAAGTTGATGCAACACGTTAGCGGCCGGGCCTTTATAAGGCACTTGGCCTTCGACGCCTTCAGGGACCAGCTTCAGCGAGTCTTTCACATCATCCTGGAAATAGCGGTCAGCAGAGCCCCGCGCCATCGCCCCTACAGACCCCATACCTCGGTAAGCCTTGTAAGAACGGCCCTGATAAAGAAACACCTCACCCGGAGCTTCTTCTGTTCCGGCCAGAAGCGAGCCAACCATAGCAACACTTGCACCAGCGGCAATCGCTTTGGCAACATCTCCTGATGTGCGTAATCCACCGTCTGCAATTATAGGGATACCGTGCTTGCTTGCTGCATTCGCAACATCACTAACAGCTGTCAACTGCGGCACTCCAACCCCTGCGACGATACGCGTTGTGCAAATAGAGCCGGGGCCAATGCCAACCTTAATACAGTCAGCGCCAGCTCCAATCAGTGCTTCCGCGGCGGCGGCTGTCGCTACATTGCCCGCAACCAGTTGCACATGGCCCCAGGTTTTCTTTATCTTTTCAACTTGTTCGATCACACGTGCTGAATGGCCGTGTGCTGTATCTAATACAATCAGGTCACACTCAGCATCGGCTAGCGCGCCAGCACGCTCATAACCTTTGTCCCCAACTGTTGTGGCTGCGGCGACCCGTAAACGACCCTTGTTATCCTTACAAGCATTGGGATTGGCAACCGCCTTTTCCATATCTTTAACAGTGATCAAGCCAACACACCGGTATTCGCCGTCCACCACAATTAATTTTTCAATGCGGTGCTGATGGAACAAGCGCTTAGCCTCATTGCTGGAAACGCCCTCTTGAACGGTAACAACATCGCGTGTCATGAGTTCAGATACAGGTTGTTCCATATTAGTGGCGAAGCGCACATCGCGGTTGGTCACGATCCCGACCAGTTTTTTAGGGCCACCGCTTGTGTCGCGTTCAACAATGGGAATACCCGATATTTTATAGCGGGTCATCAGCCCCTTGGCATCAGCCAGTGTCTCATCAGCAAACATGGTCACCGGGTTCACTACCATGCCGCTTTCGTATTTCTTCACCGAGCGCACCATTGCGGCTTGCTCCTCGTCAGTCATATTGCGGTGTAATACGCCGATCCCGCCTGCCTGCGCCATAGCAATAGCCATCGGGGCCTCCGTAACCGTGTCCATCGCCGCAGATAAAAGCGGAATATTCATATGAATGCTTTTGGTGATTTGGCTGCGCACGTCTACTTGGGCGGGCATAACGTCACTGGCTGCGGGGACTAAGAGAACGTCATCGAAGGTAAGACCGAGGCGAATATCCATTTTATTTCCTGTTCAACAGTGGGCACTTGATGCGTAAAAACCTACGATTGGCGTATCGCAGTCTTCGGATCCAGGGTTCGGATGTTCGCCGTTCAATAGCTCGAAGCGCCGCTAAAGACAATCCTTATCTTTATATCCGGGCGATTTTTTGAGACTTTTTCACAGCCTTCAGGCGTTTCAACGTAAGTGCTCTATTCAATATCGGCCTTCGCTCTCCCCTTAAAACCTTGCGCGACGACAAACCATTCTTTTGATCCAGCGCGACTAGAAGGCGGTTTAGCGTGGCGCACTTTGGTGAAATGTTGCTTCATACGGTTCAAAAGCTCTGTATCCGCGCCGCCTGCCAATACCTTAGCAGCAAAGGTGCCGTCTTTGCCCAGCACCTTTATGGCAAAGTCAAAAGCGGCCTCACATAATGCCATTGTCCGGATTTGGTCGGTTTGCTTGTGCCCTGTGGCTGAGTTCGCCATATCTGACAAAACAACGTCTGCAGGGCCTTCTAGTTCTGCCATCAACTGCTTTTCAGCATCTTGATCTAAAAAATCCATTACCCACAGCTTAGCGCCGGCGATAGCGTCTACCTCTTGAAGGTCGATTCCAATGATTTGGCTCCCGTCTTTGAGACGTTCGGCAAGCACCTGTGTCCATCCTCCGGGGGCACAGCCAAGATCAACAACACGCCGCGCTCCTTTCAGAATTTCATATCGGTCATCTAATTCGATCAACTTAAACGCTGCTCGCGACCTGTATCCAAGCCGATTTGCTTCAGCAACATAAGGATCATTCAGCTGCCGCTGGAGCCAACGCGTAGAAGAGTTCTTCCTCCCGCGTGCAGACTTAACCCGAATTTTCGCCCCACGTGCGCGGCTTCGTGTGTTTGATTCTGTATCCCAGCCTTTAGCCATTGCTCTGAACCCTAATATTTTTCATCGCCTTATCGGCGCGCACAGGAGGCTCTTCGGTTTGCATCAAACCCCGTAAAATGCCCTCCCTTATGCCCCTGTCTGCTACCCGGAGGCTTGGCACTTCCCACATGCCCAAGATACCATCTAAGATCGCGCAGCCTGCAACGACCAGGTCCGCACGCTCACTCCCTATACAGGGTTGGGCTGAGCGTTCAGCGTGGCTCATTCGTGCCACTTTTTGTGACAGAGCCTTAATGTCATTGGTTTTCATCCAAGCACCATCAACTTTATCACGGATATAACGCGGCAACTGCAGATGTAGACTAGCCAAGGTCGTTACCGTTCCTGACGTTCCTAAAAACTGAGTTCTGCGTTTTCCCAAAACCTCAGAAAGCCGGTGCGCCTCCTCAAAGGCATACAGATGGTTACAAACTGTTTTGACCATTCGCTGATATTGATCCTGAGATAAAGTACCGTGCGGCGTGCCAAAGCTTTCCGAGAGATTAACCACGCCCCAAGGGATAGACATCCAACCTTTAATTTCGCTCGCGCGGCCTTTGCGAATCCGGACCCAGATTAACTCAGTACTGCCTCCGCCAATATCAAACACAAGGGCATTTTGATTATTCGGAGCAATCAAAGACTGACACCCCATCACTGCCAGGCGAGCTTCCTCGCCAGCCGTAATCACATCCAGATTAATGCCCGTTTCAGCTTTAACCCGCGCAACGAATTCGTCTGAGTTATCAGCCACCCTGCACGCCTCTGTAGCGACATGCCGCATACAGGTCACATTACGCCTCGCCAATTTTTCCGAGCAAACTTTCAGGGCTTCGATTGTACGGTCCATAGCACCTTGTGAAAGACGGCCAGTTTCACCAATACCTTCCCCAAGCCGAACTATGCGCGAAAAGGCATCTATGACCCGAAAACCGTTTTGTGTGGGCCGGGCGATCAACAATCGGCAATTGTTGGTGCCAAGATCAATGGCACTGTATACACCGCGCCCCAAAGAAGACGGCCGTACATTGGTTTTCTCTACACGCGGGCTAGAATTTGGGCGTCGCCGTCTATTCGGCTTAGGCTTTCTAGGCGCTTCAGCGGACAAGCCTTCACGAATTGATCCCGCACGCTCAGTTTCTTCAGCGCGCAAACCATTACCACTGTATGCAGTCTTCTCTGCCTTTTTTGAAAGATTAGCCTGCTGTGATACGGCCTTGGTACCGCCACCATCGATTTGATTTTTTCCGCGACGCCTTCTCCTGCTTCTGGAGCGACGTCGCTTGCTGCGCCCTTCCTCTTGCGAGGTATTGTTACTGTCTGTCTCAGAGCGCGTTGCATCGGGCCCTCGGGCCTCATCATCCAACGACATTACACGTCTCAATCATTTTTATTTTTCACCGCAGCCATCAGCTGCTCACTTGCCTCTTCTTACCACTGATTTAGGTGGGAGCGCAATGTATTTGCCGGTAAATTCCCTGATCCTTTATGCAAATAACAGATTTTGTTCTCCTTTTGTGCTTGACAGCGCCTGAAACCAATATATAAGAACATAAGAGGAACATGGAGCAAAAAGTGACCATAGAGCATTTGATAATAATTGCAGTTTTCATCTTACTAGGCGGAGCGGGCATTGCTGCTGTTCAGGATGGTTTAAAAACATGCCTGCACTATATTTTTACACAACATAATATATCCCCAAACCAAACATGCCATAGGGTGTCTCGTCACACTGAATTGGTCCTGCGTCGGATCTGATTTTCACCTAAGGCAGATTGCCCAGCTCCATTATGATTGTCCTAGCATCAATTATTTTGCCGGCATCAGGAGCGCTTTAACTA
>WFTS01000048.1 GCA_015485385.1 Kordiimonadales bacterium
CAAATAAGGATCGGCACACCGTGTGCTTGCCATGTCAGTAAGGCATTATTCTGGGTTAAGGCTGCCTCGCCGTAAAATGGCTTGCAGGTGGTGAAAAATGTAACCAGATTTGCCATCGGCCAGTTCAAACAGGTTTTGCAGTGATTAAAAGATGCCAGCCAAGGCGCCTTTCCAGCGCACGGAACATAGGGGCGGGCATGGCGTCAAACCAAGGCTCTCGTTTATAGTTGTGGTTTTTATAGGCGGCCACCTGATAGGGGAAAATATGGTCTTGCTCAATTTTCTGGATTTTAAAATCTGGCATGATGGCGGCGGCTTCCTCGGGTGTATAACTGTTGGCAATGGGGCAGCCATATTGGGCTTCAGGCTGATCGAGGCCAGCTTCAATCATCGTTGCCTTCCATGAGTTTCGAGCATAGAGCATCACCCTTATCTCACCGTCGGGGTTGATAATGTTTCTGATTTGGCGAAACGCTGCCTCAGGGTTGGGTGTGTGGTGTAGAACCCCAAAGGAATAGACCAAGTCGAATGTTTCATCCTCAAACAGTTGCTCTAAATTCTCAGCATTTCCTTCAAGAAAGCGCCCCGTAAGGCCGAAAACCTCAAACCGTTTTTGGGCCAATGCCATGCTTTGCTGTGAAAGTTCAATGGCCGTGTAAATGGCCCCTGCGCGGGCAAAATTCGCGGCGTCTGTGCCGATGCCGCAGCCAATTTCCAGAACGCGTTTGCCGCGCCAGCGTTCAAAATCAGCAAAGCCCGGAATATGGGGCTCGACAAAATATTTGCGGGTTTCAACATCGTCGAAATAGCCTTTTGTCCCGACCTCTTTGTCCGAGTGACGGATATTACAAGGCCGATTATCCCAATAGGTTCGGACATCAGCAAGCGTTGGCGTTCCCATCATTTCCCTCGAGGTTTGGAAGGGCCTTAAAGACCAAAAACATGCCTGATGGTTGCCTATAGGTACAAATATTGCAAGTTCAAAAAAGGCACTCAACCGGGATTGGGCTAGGATTTCTTGACAGTAGGACTGCCGGTGCGGCACTGTTGGCTGAAGGGCCTAATTTCTTGAAGGATAAAGATTTTCACGCCGAATGAAGGAAACCCCCATTGGCAGATATAAGCTATATAGAGACTTATTGTCATAGCGTCGCGGTCGGTTTTACCGAACTGCAACAGAAAGCTAAATCCATCGCGGCAATGGGTCAGGTTATTGCGGATGCATTGGCGCGAGGCAATAAAATTCTCTTGTGCGGGAACGGTGGTTCGGCGGCTGACGCGCAGCATATCGCAGCGGAACTGATGGGGCGCTTTAAATTGGAGCGCAAGGCATTGGCAGCGATTGCTCTTACCACTGATACGTCGGCATTGACGGCCATCGCCAATGACTATGATTTTTCAGATGTGTTTGCACGCCAAGTTGAAGGGCTGGGCCGTGCGGGTGACGTGTTAATTGCCATTTCGACCAGCGGCAACAGCGCAAATACTGTGAAAGCCGCACAAGCAGCCAAGGCGCAGGACATGGTGGTGATCGCTCTAACAGGCGAAAGCGGCGGTGTGCTGGCCGCGATTGCGGACCATTTGCTTGCTGTACCGTCTTCGGAAACCAGCCATGTTCAGGAAATGCATATTGCCGTGGGCCATATGATTTGCGCGCTGGTAGAAAGCAGCCTTTAAATGAAACAGGCGGTTATTCTGGTGGGCGGTAAAGGCACGCGGCTTGGCGCGCTTGCGGGTGATCGGCCAAAACCTTTCGTAGATGTTGGCGGTAAGCCTTTTATTGACCATCTGATCGCGCATGCAAAATGCCAGGGCGTTGAGCGCATACTCTTGTTGGCTGGGCACGGGGCAAGCTGGATTGCGGATCATTATGAATGCAGCGTTCCGGGTGTTGAGGTTGACCTGTGCGTTGAAGACAGACCGATGGGCACGGCGGGCGCTTTGTTGGCCGCAAAAGGCAAGCTCGATGAAATGTTTTTTATGCTTAACGGGGACAGTATTTTAAACGGCAATTGGACAGCGCTTTTCCCGCTTATAGCGCCAGATGTAGCCGTCGTGCTGGGTACGCGCGCGGTCGCCGACACGGGGCGCTATGGCCGCATACTGTGTGACGGTGTGCGCGTGACAGACTTTTCTGAAAAAGCCGGTAGCGGACCGGGTGATATTAACGCGGGCATCTATCTGGTGCGGCGCGACAGTATGCTAGCGGTGCTCGGCGGCCCGGCCTCTATGCCGGCCTCTATGCCGGCCTCTATGGAAGAAGACATCCTGCCTCAATTGGCGGCGGCGGGCCAAGTATGCGCGGCGGCTATTGGGGGCTATTTTATTGATATTGGCTTGCCGGAAACGCTTCGTGAAGCGCGTGGTGGTTTGGCGGAAAAACTACGGCGGCCTGCAGTGTTTTTTGACCGCGACGGCACTTTGGTGAAAGATGAAGGCTATACCCATAAGGTGGAAGACCTTGTCTGGCTGCCGGGTGCGGTTGAGGCTATCCGTCAGCTTAATGATAAGGGGGTCGCTGTGTTTGTTGTTACCAATCAGGCGGGCATTGCGCGCGGGTTTTACGGCGAGGCAGACATGCAAAAATTCCACGCAGCCATGCAGCAATCGCTTTTCCAAAAGGGCGCACATATCGACGGGTTTTACCACTGTCCGCACCACCCTGAAGGCAGCATTTCTGATCTTACAAAGGTGTGTGGGTGCCGCAAACCAGCAACAGGGATGCTGGAAAAGGCTTTTGCTGAGCACACGCTTGATACATCCTGCTCGGTGATGATCGGAGATATGGACACGGACACAGCCTGCGGTGAGGCGTTTGGTATTGGCGCCCTACGCTATGATGGTGGGTCTATGCTGCATGTGTGCAAACAAGCGGGGCTGTTATGACAGCAAGCTATGATGTGAGGGGCAAACGGGTTTGGGTTGCGGGCCATGCTGGTATGGTGGGCTCTGCTTTGGTGCGCAGGTTGGCCTCTGAAGACTGTACTGTTCTGACCGCGCCCCGCGCCGCGTTAGATCTCACACGCCAGACGGATGTTGAAAGCTGGGTTAGGGCGAACAAGCCTGATCTGGTGTTGCTGGCTGCGGCAAAGGTGGGCGGTATTATCGCCAACCGGGATTTACCAGCCGACTTCGCCTATATCAATCAGGTGATCCAGACAAATGTTATCCATGCTGCACACCGGATAGGCGTGGAAAAGCTGGTGTTTTTGGGCTCTGCGTGCATGTACCCGCGCGGCGGTGTGCAGCCGCTAGCGGAAGATCAGTTGATGACCGGTCCACTAGAGCCCACAAACGAGGCCTACGCGGTGGCAAAAATTGCAGGTATGCAGCTTTGTCAAAGCTACCGCCGCCAGTACGGGGCTGATTTTATCACGGTGCTTCCAACCAACAGTTATGGACCAAAGGATAATTATGACCCACTGACAAGCCATGTGCCCGCTGCTTTGATGGTGAAATGTCATGAAGCGAAGGTTTCAGGAGCCTCGTCCGTAGAGGTATGGGGGTCTGGCAACCCGACGCGGGATTTCCTTCATGTGGACGATATGGCGGACGGCATACTTGCCGCCACCAAGCTTTATAGCGGTACGGCACCGGTTAATATTGGGTCTGGCACTGAGACTAGTATTAGGGCGTTGGCGGACGCTATTGCAGACGCGGTTGGCTTTGAGGGTATGCTCAAGTTTGATGCCAGCAAGCCTGATGGTGCGCCCCGTAAAATACTCGACATTAGCAAGATGAAAAGCCTTGGCTGGACACCCCATTATTCGCTGCCATCCGGCATGAAACATGCTTATGAATGGTACCAGAAACATGAGGGTGATTAAAGTGGCTATGGGTACCAGTAGTTTTGACGTGAAGCGCGCCTATTATCTGGAGCGCACAATTCGTGCAACAGAAGAAAAGATCGCCGAGATTTATTTCACCGACAAGGTGAAAAGTCCGGTGCATCTGTCTGTAGGGCAAGAGGCGATTGCCGCTGGGGCCTGTACGGCGCTTGGCGGCGATGATGTGGTATTTTCCAACTATCGTGGTCACGCGCATTATATTGCCAAAGGCGGCGACTTGAACAGCATGTGGGCGGAGCTTTACGGCAAGGCTAATGGTCATGCAGGCGGCAAGGCCGGGTCGATGCATCTGGTCGATACAAAAGTGAATTTCATGCCAGCGTCTGCGATTGTGGCAAGTGCCGTCTCGAATGCGGTGGGCTATGCGCTGGCTCTTAAAATGCGCGGATCAGATGCGCGCGTGGTGTGTTTTCACGGTGAAGGCGCGGCCGACGAAGGCGTGTTTTGGGAAAGCCTGAATTTCGCGGCACTTAAAGATATTCCCATCCTGTTTATCTGCGAAAATAATGGCTATGCCATCTATTCCAAACAGCAAGACCGTATGGCGGGGAAATCCATCCCCGAGCGCGCAAGCACATTTGGCATTACCGCCAGCCGGGCAGACGGATTTTCGGCACAAGCTGTGTACGGTGCGGTATCAAAGGCTATGGCAGCCCTTCGCGAAGGGGCGGGGCCGCTTATGATAGAAGTGAATACCTACCGTTGGCTTGACCACGTGGGGCCGGACGATGACCACCCCGGCGGCTATAGGCCGCAATCCGACCTTGAGGCAGCGCAGGCAATTGACGATATTCCGCGCCTTGCCGCCCAGATGGACGCGGATGATGTGGCGCGTATTGATGCGCAGGTCGCAGATGAGCTTGCGGCGGCACTGGCGTTTGCCGAGGCTGGTGATTTCCCGGACGAGACCGCGCTGGGGAGGAACGATTATGCCTAACGACCGCATACTTTCATACGGCGATGCGCTTCATGAAGCTTTGCATCAGGAAATGGCGCTGGATGACAGTGTTTTTGTGCTTGGCCAGGGTGTTGACGACCTCAAGGGCCAGTACGGCAGCACGCTTGATCTTCATAAAGAGTACGGTCCTGACCGTAATTTCGATGTGCCAATTGCCGAGGAAGCTATCACCGGCGTGGCCATAGGCGCGGCGCTCGCGGGCATGCGGCCCGTTAATGTGCATCAGCGTATGGATTTCCTGATGGTGTGTATGAACCAATTGGTGAATATGGCGGCCAAATACCACTATATGTCAGATGGGCAGGTTAGGGTGCCTATGGTGGTGCGCGCATCCATTGGGCGCAGTTGGGGCCAAGGCCCACAGCATAGTCAGGCGGCCTATCCGTTTTTCATGCATGTGCCGGGGTTCCGAGTGTTGGCACCTACGACACCGCATGACGCCAAAGGTGGCCTGATTGCCGCAATCCGCGATAATAACCCGGTGATTTTTATCGAGCACCGTTTGCTGTATGCCAACACAGGCGTGGTGCCCGAAGACCCGTTTGAAATTGAGCTGGGCAAAGCGCGCATTTTGCGCAAGGGCAAAGACATCACGCTTGTGGGCGTTAGCTATACGGTGACAGACTGCCTTCGCGCCGCCGGGCTTTTGGCTTTGATGGGCATCGACGCTGAAGTGATAGACCTGTTATCGCTCGCGCCGCTTGATAGCGAAACCGTGTTGAAGTCGGCTCAAAAAACCGGGCACCTTGTGGTGGTGGATAATACATGGACGCTGTGCGGTGCAGGCGCGGAAATTTTGGCACGATTGCAGGAGGACGCCAGCGGTATAAAAGTAAAGGCCGCGCGCATGGGCTATGCGCCAACCGCATGTCCGACCACACGTTGTCTAGAAGACGCTTATTATCCAGGCCCTGTGTCGGTGGCACAAAAAGCAGCTGTGCTGATGGGGGCGGATGCAGGCGATGTACCAACAGATGTTGAACGAACTGAACTTGAAGAATTCAAAGGGCCTTTTTAATGCCAACAGATACACATATGGATGACATTAAAACCGCAATGGAAGCTTGGTGGCAAGCCAACGAAACACCGGTTTTTGACCCCTTGAGCCCAAAGGTGCGGTTGCACCACCCTACGTTTGGGCCTGACGAAATACTGGCTTTCACCGCGCAGATGTTGTCCACCCATGTGACCATGGGGCCGAAGGTTGAAGCGTTTGAAGACCGCTTTTGTGAAATACTTGGGTACGACATTGGTGTTAGCAATAATTCAGGATCGTCTGCGAACTTGCTTATGCTTGCAGCCCTGACGACCCCAATATACGAAAATCGGCTGATGCCGGGTGACGAGGTAATATTGCCAGCGCTTACATGGTCAACGTCCTTGTGGCCCGTGATCCAGCGCGGCCTAAAACCTGTGTTTATTGATAGCGACCCCGAGACAATGAACCTGCGGCCCGAAGCCGTAGAGGCAGCCATTGGCCCAAAAACCCGCGCGTTTATGAGCGTGCCGGTGTATGGTAACCCCTGCGACATGGACGCGATTGAAGATATATGCGGGCGCCGCGGCCTGATCCATATTGAAGACTGTTGCGAAAGTATGGGCGCTAGATATAAGGGCCGCTCGGTTGGCTCGTTCGGGTTGGTGTCTAGCTTCAGCTTTTATTTCTCCCATCATATTACCACGCTTGAGGGCGGTATTTGCCTCACAGAAGATGAAGACCTCGCTGATGTGATGCGGATTGTGCGCGCCCACGGCTGGACGCGCGGTGTGAAAAACACCGAAAAGTGGCAGGGCCGAGGGCCGGGCTATGACGAGCGTTTCACCTTTGTGGGTGAAGGCTATAACTTGCGCTTAACCGAACCGCAGGCAGCTATGGGGCTGGTACAGGTGGAAAAACTGGCGGGTTTTGTTGAGGCGCGCCGTAAAAATGCAGGCGTCCTGATGCAGGCATTTTCTCCTTACTGTGATGTGCTGACACCGCAACACGAAACCGAAGGCAGTGAACATAGCTGGTTTGGTTTCCCCGTGCTTGTGAGCGAAAATGCGGGCTTTAGCCGCGATGATCTATGCGCCCACTTTAACGCGCACGGCATTGAAACGCGCCCAATTATCGCGGGTAATCTTGTTCGCCATCCCGGCACAAACCTGTATGATTACCGGGTTGGCGACGACGGCTTAGAGGGTGCTGACGCGGTGATGGACCGAGGGTTTGCCCTGCCGTGCCACCAAAGCCTGCCCGAGGAGGCACTGGCCTATGTTGCAAGCCAGCTTGACGGTTTTATGGCAGATAAAAGGGGGACATG
>WFTS01000049.1 GCA_015485385.1 Kordiimonadales bacterium
CAGAAACCCGAATTACGACAGCAACCCTAAAACAGAGGATAAAACATGATAAAATGTAACAACTCCACCAGATCTATCGTCACTGCACTTGTATGGGCGGCCTTGATGATAGCCGTATCGCTGGTTATGACTGACAGCGATAATAAGCAAACCATTCTGCTGCTGATGATCGGCGGCTGGATCGCCACCGGCGGTTTGTCGTCGAGCACGCTCAGTTGCGAACGCCGCATGTTTTTGCGCATGATAGGCAAAGGCCCAAAAGCCGAGCAGTAAAGAGATTTCCTGTGAGCCATATGGCCGCCATGGCGGGGCCAAAACCCCGGTTTTACTTTTTTAAGAAGATAAAAAATTGCTGCCCGGCCAGCCTTGGTGTGAATTTTATAATGTAACTTCAATGACTTGAATGTCTGTGCGCCTGCCCCCATATAGTGTTAATGAGAGAAAAATTGGCGCGAAGAATAGCGGCTCGCCGTGAACGCGAAGATATTGGGTTTGCCAGTTATTTGGGCGATTACGGCGATATCGCATTTGCATATCTATTGTTAGTTCTATTGCGGCTGCTTTGGCTTCCGAGCCTAACCAGATATTGCCATCAAGATTATATCGCCTATTGGTACTATAGCCACGATAACCAGCCGCCAATTCTTTGGATGTATATGGGGGTTTTGGGTTTGGTCGCGATCTGGCTAATTTTTCGCCTTGTGTATCCGCCTGAGGGGCCAATGCGAATGCGCTGGTTCCAGCGTACGGTACGCGTGGTTATGTTGGTCGTTATCGTTGAATTTGCCGTGGGATTGCTCGCAATGGTGCCCGCGATGCAGGACTATGCTTCCAACCTCGAAACACCGGGGTGGAGCAGAAACTTAGATTACTGGTCAATGCAGGAGAAAGGGCCTCATCAAGTATTCCGGTGCCCAAAGTTGTTTTTGGACAAGGATGACACCACGAATTCCGAGCTTTGAAAGTTGTATTTTTTAGCTGTGAGCGGCCGTTATACCAGCGCGGCGCCTAGAACATTGTCCTGCCGGGGCCAGACCCCGGCAATTTTGTCAGTGTTCGCTTGGCGTTGTTAGCCCGCGATTTCTTTCAACAGCACATACCAATGCTCGACGTTGGAGAAAAAGCTTTCCACTGGCATGCGTTCATTAAGGCCGTGCGCGAAGCTGTCACTGCCTTTCATATAGATGCCGTTCACGCCGTAACTAGGGATGCCAGCCGCACGGAAATGCATGCCGTCCGTACCCCCTGATGACATGGCGGGGATGATATCCAGCCCCGGGTAGCGGGTGTCCACGGCTTTGCGAACGGCGGCGAGCACATCACTGCGCAGCGGCGATGCATCGGTTTCGGTGGGCGGCGCCACCATAGAAATCTCAACGGCGTCATTGCCCATCACGGCTTTCAGCCTTTCAATTGTCTTGGCAACACCTTCACCGGGGAAGATGCGGCAATTGACATTGGCGGTGGCTGATTGGGGCAGCGCGTTTACGGCGTGGCCTGCGCTTAGTAAGGTCGCCACGCAGGTGGTGCCAGTGGTGCCAACGGTGCCGGGGTTTGCGCGCAGGGTTTTGATGGCCCATTTGTCGGTTGGGTCCGCTGCAAAGGCAATCATGGCTTTGCCCAGCTCACCCGGAGTTTTAGGCCCCGTGCCCCGAAAATAAGCGCGGGTCAATTCGCTGGCATTCACCGGGAATTTATACGCCTGAATTTTCAACAGCGCCGCTGCTAGATCGTAAATAGCATTATCATCGCGCGGCCGACTGGAATGCCCGCCGGGGTTCCTGACCGTGAGAGTGAAATCTACATAAGCTTTTTCCGCCGCTTGCATACTGTAGCTAGCGGGTGCGCTGCCGTCTTCGTTGATGCGCCCGCCACCTGCGTCTGCGTTCAGCACAAATTCGCTGTCGGTTAGATCGCGGTACTGGTTCACCAAGGCGCGCGTGGTCAGCATGCCGGTTTCTTCGTCGCCGGAAAAGGCAATGATCAAGTCGCGGTTTGGCACCCAACCTTCAGCCTTTAGCCGCAAGAAATTGGCAACAACGGCTGTCATGCCTGCTTTATCGTCACCCGTGCCGCGTCCAAAGAAATAGCCATCTTCTTCGATCAGGGTGAAGGGATCACGCTCCCAGTCGCTGCGGAGCGCATCGACCACATCCATATGGGCTGAGATGCTGATCGGCTTTTTACCAGCAGAACCATCGCCCCGGTACCGGACAACAAGCGCTGCGGTTTTGCCCATTTCCAAAACATGAATGTCTGCCTTGGGGAAGCCGCCTTTTTCAAATTCATCCGCCAAATAGCGCGCCAATTTAGGCACCATGCCGTGGCCCTTGGCTGTCCGCATTTCAACGGCGGTTTTATAAATCTCAAATGCTTTTTGGTTATATGGCGCTGTGCGGTCTACCCCGCTTGCAGGGGCACTGAACATCAGCGCCGCAAGCACAGTCCCTGCGATAAAATTCTTGATCATATGTCTCTCCCTTACCGGTCCATTTTAAACCTCTGGTGCGCACGTTAGGAGAATTCGCTAAAAAGCGCACGTCAAAAATTTGTGCGCAGGTGTGGCTATTGACGCTTAATCGCGCTTTTATAAACATGGTTGCGCTCTCGTTTGCCAACGGCGATGACGGAAACTATCAGTTCTCTGTCGCGTACCTGATATACCAGCCGGTAGCCGATGCGGCGCAGTTTGATTTTATAGCAGTTTTTCATGCCGCTTAGACGGCTGCCAGCAACATGGGGGTCTTCGAGCCTCTCACGCAGTTTTTGTGCGAACTGAGCCCGGACTAATGTGTCTAATTTGTCCCATTCCTTTTTGGCCTGTAGTTTGAAGACCAATTTATAGGTCATTTAGATCAACCTCAACCTCAGACTGATGTTCGCGCTCATGCACAAGGGCGGCAAGTTCCATATCTTCGATTTTGTCTAAAAGTTGTTCATACGCTTTGGAGGGAACGGCATAAAATGCTGGTTTGCTGCGGTTCATAATGGCTACGGGCGCGCCGTCACCTTGGGCAACAACAGCCATCGGGTTTTTCTTCAGTTCAGATATTCCGGCACAAACATCGGCGAGTATCACGTGGGTTTTGCTCATGATGATTCCTAAAAGACTATTTAATAGGTCTTATTATAGTAGTTTTAAAAATACATGCAAGAGTATGCTTGTCATCCCGGGCTTGACCCGGGATCCATACGGTATTCACCGCATGTTC
>WFTS01000050.1 GCA_015485385.1 Kordiimonadales bacterium
TGCCTGATAATATTTGTCGGCACTGTCTAAATAACGATACAAACGGCGCTGCATATCTTGTAATTTTTGTGGGTTTAAGGCTGCAATATTATTTTGCTCAGACGGGTCACGGTTTAGATCATACAATTCAGCCGGTGCACCGCCGAAATAATCTATATATTTCATATTCGCCACGACCACAGATGCGCAGTAGCGGCGGCGGTAGCAATAGGAATAAACAGGATCATCCCACGCCCGAATTTTCATATCGGTGCCCGCATAGCGGTGAACGCCGCCTTTAAATGCAGCACCGATCAGATCAACCACCGTTGGCAATGTGTCCAGTAAAGAAACAGGTTTAGTGATCGTCTCAGGCGAAATATAATCAGGAGCCCAAATCACAAATGGCACACGCATTGTCTCATCATACAGGATTGTATCGTGGGCATACAGTCCGTGTTCGCCAAACGCTTCCCCGTGATCCCCAACAAACAAAAATATCGTATTTTCTAACATGCCCTGAGCGCGGAAAACATCCATGAGTTTTTTCAGGAAATTGTCCTGATATTTCAAGCCGTTCAAATATCCATTCAAAGGCTTTTCATCTGTATATGAGGTTTGTTCAAATCCTTTGGAAACCGTATAAGGGTGGTGCGGAGTCAATGTAAGAAGTGTCATAAAAAAGGGTTGTGAAGGCATCGCCGATATTTGCTTTTTTATGGCCGGCAACATGATATCTTCTTCATACCCAAAGCCATTTGCGAGATTATATCCGTTGGCCTCTAGATCATCTTTCTGCAAAATTGTATCGAACTGCACATTTTTTAAAAACTGCGTTCTATATTCAAAGCTACCGGTAACTGGTGAAATATAAAGCGTTCTGTACCCCAGTTCAGAAAGAAGCGGTGGTAAACATTTCGCAGCAATGTTGTTCTTTAATTTGCCCGATGTAACCTCAAGGCTCAAGGTTGGCTCTATTCCACAAAGTATGCTTTCCAACGATTTAGATGTGTGCGGAATGAACGAGTAAGCACGGTTAAAACTACGGCCCTCTTTTGCTAACTTCTGTAAATACGGGGCAACCTGTATCCCATCTTTGTCCTGTAGCGCTCTCAAATAGCCCGTACTTTCTAACACGACCAAAACCACATTGGGTTTTTTACGGTCCGGCTTAGGCCAATAGAGCGTGTCCGACACAGCCAATTCACGAGGGATTATATCTGCGTAATCGGCTGTTAAAGCACCGTTTTTTTGGTCTAGTGAACGTTCAACGGCCAGCAATACCAGCGGCTTTATCCGCATATCTGAACTGTATGGAATGGCCGAAAGTCCGACAATAAAGACAGCCAAAAAGCCCTTGATATAGTTAGCAAGTTTACGATCAGCCAAATGATCAACACTAGCTTTAAACCCAAGGAAGATCAAAAGGGTCAGATAGAGTATTATCCCTGCTACGCCTATGCTTACACCCAAAGGGTTAAATTCGGACGCCATCACGGGCCATAAGTCCACGATATTGGCAACAACATGAACCGCAAGTGATAAATCTAAATCATAACTGCCAGAGCTAGACACATACAAATGTGCGACAACCTCAAGAAGCAGTAGAAAAACGGACAATATCAACACTGCCATTTTACTGAGCAACCACACCGTTGCCCTGCTCTGTCTCAAAGCATATGCGCCTAACAATAATATCAGAGCGAACGCCAAATATACCATCAGTTCAGGAAGAACAGCACGCAAAACATCAATTGCTGTGAGATGTGTTCTATCAATGCGCAGTATCTTCCCAGCAAGCGCCACCAAAAGCGGCGGGATAACTGAGACAGCAATAAAACTATATATATTTTTGTAAAAAGCTCTGATCAAATGACATCACGCTCAAAAAATATTGTGAACCCTATAGTGTCAATAACCATGGCCTGCACGCCTGTATAAAGCAACTGCTAGTACAGGGGTTTATTCCCACTCAATCGTTCCCGGGGGTTTTGATGTGATATCATAAACCACCCGATTAATGCCGCGGACTTCATTGATAATGCGCGTTGCCACTCGGCCAAGGAAATCATGTGGGAACGGGTAATAGTCGGCGGTCATACCGTCCGTGGAGTTCACGGCGCGGATGGCGCACACATGGTCGTAAGTACGGCTATCGCCCATCACGCCTACGGTTTTAACCGGCAACAACACAGCAAATGCCTGCCAAATACTATCATAAAGGCCCGCATTTCTGATTTCTTCCAGATAGATCACATCGGCCTTACGCAGAATATCTGCCTTTTCGCGGGTGATTTCACCGGGAATACGGATTGCAAGGCCGGGTCCCGGAAACGGGTGCCGAGAAACAAAATCCTCGTGCAACCCAAGCTCGCGGCCCAAAATCCGGACTTCGTCTTTGAACAGCTCGCGCAGGGGTTCCACTAAATCCATATTCATGCGTGCGGGCAGCCCTCCAACATTATGGTGCGATTTAATCGTCACCGACGGCCCACCGATAAAAGAAACAGATTCGATCACGTCAGGATAAAGTGTCCCTTGTGCAAGAAAATCTGCACCGCCAATGTTTTTGGCTTCTTGTTCAAACACATCAATAAACAGCTTACCGATGATCTTACGCTTTTCCTCAGGGTCACTAACGCCTGCAAGCTCGCCAAGGAACAAATCAGACGCATCCCTGTGCACTAAGTTGATATTATAATGCTCGCGGAACAGGCTCACTACCTGATCGCTCTCACCGGTACGCATCAAGCCGTGATCCACATATACGCAGGTTAACTGGTCACCGATAGCTTCATGCAGCAACACCGCAACAACGCTACTATCTACGCCGCCAGATAGGCCGCAAATAACACGTTTATCGCCTACCTGCGCACGGATATCGGCAATCTTGGTGTCGCGGAAACTGGCCATAGTCCAATCACCCGAACACCCGCAAATTTTCTTAACAAAGTTATGGAGCAATTGGCTGCCGTGCGGCGTGTGCACCACTTCCGGGTGGAACTGAACAGCATAAAAGCGCCTAGCCTCATCGGCGGTAACGGCGTACGGCGCGCCTTCGCTTGTTGCCAATACTTTAAAGCCCTCAGGCAAAGCGTCTACATGGTCACCGTGGCTCATCCATACCTGCTCGCGGTCGCCTTTGGACCACACACCACCGAACAAATCACAGTCTGCGGTTACATCAACAAAGGCGCGGCCAAACTCTTGGTGGTCAGATGTGGTCACACTGCCGCCAAGTTGGTCCATCATGGTTTGCTGGCCGTAGCAAATGCCAAGGACAGGAATGCCCATTTTAAACAGGCGGTCTGGAGCACGCGGCGTATCCGCATGGGTTACGCTGGCTGGTCCACCTGACAGGATAACCCCGGCCGCACCAAAATCATCCAGAATTGCATCGGCCTGATTAAACGGCACAATCTCACAGTAAACACCCGCTTCGCGCACCCGGCGTGCAATCAACTGTGTCACTTGCGATCCAAAGTCTAGGACGAGAATTTTATCATTTGGTATGGCATTGCTTGGCATCAATTATCTCGCTTAACAGGTGGTTGATGGCTTGGAGCCGTATCAATTCTAAAGACGGCTAAAATGCAAAATGGGGCCACGAAGGACCCCATGTTATTTACGCGTCAGCTTCTTTTTTCGGTGGCTCTACACAGCGAATATGCAGCTCTCGAAGCTGTTTATTAGAAACCTCGCTAGGTGCTTTCATCATCAAGTCTTCAGCTTTCTGGTTCATTGGGAACAAGATCACCTCACGGATGTTTGGCTCGTCCGCCAGCAGCATCACCATGCGGTCAACACCCGGTGCCAAACCACCGTGCGGCGGCGCTCCATATTTAAACGCATTTAACATGCCACCGAATTCAGCCTCAACCGTAGCTTCGTCGTAACCCGCCATACCAAACGCCTTGATCATAATATCAGGGCGGTGGTTCCGGATCGCACCACTTGAAAGCTCAATACCGTTACAGATGATGTCATACTGATAGGCTAGAATTTCTAGCGGATCTTCGTTTTCCAGCGCTTCCATGCCGCCTTGTGGCATTGAGAAAGGATTGTGCGAGAAGTCGATCTTCTTTTCGTCTTCGTCATATTCAAACATTGGGTAATCAACAACCCAGCAGAATTTAAATTCATCGTCTGCGATTAAACCAAGCATTTCGCCAACCCGCGTACGGGCAACACCTGCAAGACGAGCTGCGCCTTCTTCTTTGTCACAAGCGAAGAATACACCATCATTTGGACCAAGTCCCATATCTGATAGTAATTTTGCTGTGGCTTCTTCACCAAGGGCTTTGGCGATCGGGCCTCGTGCAACGCCCTCGTTTACATTGATATAACCAAGGCCAGCAAAGCCTTCTTTTTTCGCCCAGTCATTGGTGGCGTCAAAGAATTTGCGGCGTGACATCGGTCCAGACCCGGGCGCCGGGATCGCGCGAACAACTGCGCCATTTTCGATCATGCCAGCAAAAATTCCAAAGCCAGAGCCTCTGAACGCCTCAGTCACATCCTGAATTTCAATCGGGTTACGCAGATCAGGCTTATCGTTACCGTATTTGAGCATAGACTCTTTAAACGCGATACGTGGGAACGGAGCCTCGGTGATTTTCTTATCAGAGAATTTCTTAAACACATTCACAAGAACAGGTTCAATCGTCGCGAACACATCGTCCTGTGTGACAAAGCTCATTTCAATATCAAGCTGATAGAACTCACCCGGGCTACGGTCAGCGCGTGCATCTTCATCACGGAAGCAAGGCGCGATCTGGAAATACCGGTCAAAGCCTGAAACCATCAACAGCTGCTTAAACTGCTGAGGCGCCTGTGGCAGCGCATAAAATTTACCGGGGTGTTGACGTGCTGGCACCAAAAAGTCACGCGCACCTTCCGGGCTAGAGGCTGTCAAAATCGGCGTTTGAAATTCGCGAAAATTTTGGTCATTCATCTGGCGGCGCAATTCAGAAATCACGTCTGAACGCAGCAGCATGTTATTGTGAATACGGTCCCTGCGCAGGTCCAGAAAGCGGTATGTCAGGCGAATATCTTCTGGATAGTCCGTCTCGCCAAACACAGGCAGCGGTAATTCGTTTGCAGCTGATAAGATTTCCATCTCATCAACATAAATTTCAACTGCACCGGTGGTGAGATCAGCATTTACTGTGTCTGCCGTGCGCTCTTTCACGCGGCCATCAATGCGAATAACCGATTCTGCCCGCACAGCTTCAGCCATTTCAAAGCATTTGCTATCCACATCAAATACACACTGTGTCAGCCCATAGTTATCGCGAAGATCTATGAACAAAAGGCCACCATGATCCCGTTTCCGGTGAACCCAGCCTGAAAGCCGTACCGTTTCGCCAACATTTTCCGAGCGAAGGTCGTTACAGGTATGTGAACG
Source organism: Kordiimonadales bacterium (assembly GCA_015485385.1). Taxonomy (GTDB): domain Bacteria; phylum Pseudomonadota; class Alphaproteobacteria; order Sphingomonadales; family Kordiimonadaceae; genus Kordiimonas. The sequence continues at coordinate 5,384 of WFTS01000050.1, forward strand.
AAATGCGTGCATGAGACCACCTTATTTCTATATTTTTAACGTGAGTATTCCTCACAGAATTTGCCGGAAAAACGCATGATTAGCACCGATTGTCAAGGCCCGGGATGCGAAAGCGAATAGAAAGCGTGACGCCGAGCATGATCCTGTGTATTAGATGCACAAAACAATAATGGATTTTACTGTGCAGCCTATTACAACGACCGACGCCCTCGTGCAGCTTTGTGAACGCCTTCAAAGCGCCGAATTTATTACAGTAGATACAGAGTTTCTAAGGGATCACACTTATTATCCCAAGCTTTGCCTTGTTCAAGTGGCAAGCGACGATGAAGCCCACTGTATAGACCCTTTAGCGCCCGGCATTGATCTGAGCCCCCTATTAGAGCTTTTTGCCAATGAAAAAGTTTTAAAGGTTATGCACGCGTGCAGGCAGGATATGGAAATATTCTCGCTGATCATGGACACACTCCCTGCTCCAATTTTTGATACACAAGTCGCGGCGATGGTTTGCGGTTTTGGTGATTCGGTTGGCTATGAAACTTTAGTAACTAAAATCGCCCATGCCCAGTTGGATAAATCTGCACGCTATACCGACTGGTCTAAACGCCCCCTAAGCGACAAGCAACTTGACTATGCAGTTGGGGATGTAACCTACCTACGCCAAATTTACCGCAAACTGCATTCAGAGTTGGTCAAAACTGGTCGTGAAAGCTGGGTTGAGGAAGAAATCAAACCGCTGCGGGAACCGTCTTTGTACCGGGTTGAACCCGAAGAAGCTTGGCACCGCCTAAAGGTCCGGACCAACAAGCCTCGTTTCCTTGGGTTATTACAGTGTCTTGCGGCATGGCGTGAACGCCAAGCCCAAGACCGTGATATGCCGCGCAACCGTATAGCCAAAGACGAAACATTGTTCGAGGTTGCGGCACACCCTCCCAAAGATATTACAGACCTTGACCGTATGCGCGGAGTCCCCAAGGGCTTTAGTCGATCAAAGGCTGGCAAATCCTTGTTTGAAGCCGCACAAGAAGGTTTGAAAATTCCAGAGGCTCAGTTGCCGCATATTGCGCGAGCCAAACCACGCCCACCAACCCCTCCGATGGTAGACTTGCTTAAAGTCCTTTTGAAAATCAGGTGTCAGCAAGCCAAGGTTGCTACTCGCATGGTTGCCAGCGCCGCTGAACTAGAAGCATGGGCTGCTAATCCTAAAATAGACCTCCGTGCCCTGCACGGCTGGCGCTATGATATTTTTGGGGCGGATGCGCAGAAACTTATGTCAGGAAATCTGGCTCTTACTGCCCAAAACGGTGACATTGACGTGGTTGAACTAGAAGACGAACTCGCGGAATAAACCCCTCGGTCTTCCCCGTAACGTTATGGTTATGGCGTTAATATCTCAATCTTGGCTTTACGACCAATCAGCTGTGCCACTTGCCGCAGCCGTCTACGCACCACATCGTTTGCTATGTCTCGAAATTCTGGCGGAACACCCAAATACAATGAGTTTTTGGTCATGCTTAGGCGGCTAACCTCTAGCACAGCAACAGTGCCGCCTGAAAGACGTTGAGCAAGTCTAAGAGCAGCCCCCATCATACGGGCTTCCATTATGTCATCAATTTTCAACAACGGTAACATTGGCGCTAAATGCGGCACATCAACGGGCGCACCATAAGCTTGGTTTAAGGCAACCGCCACATAGGCCCTGTCTCGGTGGCTAACTCCGACAAAATGCCCATGCAGTATAGATTCGACCGCTTTTTCTGCCCTAAAATCTGGATGCCCGCGCCACGCAATGTCACCAAGCAAACAAATAGCGTGATGCATGCGATCTCGCAATTCAGGGTCATGTGATTTTCTCTGAAATAAAGGGCGGCTCCAATCGTAAATCACTTGAGCATGCTGAGCAAAGCGACAGCGTTCATCAGCCAACACACGGCACCGAAACAGGAATGGGTCTATCTTACGGGATGCATCATCAAGCGAATCAAAGAGCAGCCCTTCACGCAGTCCATAAGACGATGTCACGCCCCGTTTTGCCCGCATAGCAGATAAGAGCTCCATCAAGATCAATGCCGCCGTAGGCAAAACCTCTCGACGCCTTGAGGGCAAACTCCCACCAAAGGGAACATCGCCTGCCACCAATTTACTGATCCGCCTGCAATAGGCCGTAATTTCACCGCGAGAAGAATAAAAGCCGTGCAAAATAGGAAGTGGATTAGACTTCTCGCGCATCATCAGTTTCATGATATTGCGCCATGCACCGCCAACCATATATAGGTTTTCACCCTCACAGTCGCTGAGCCACGGAATAGTTGAAAAGGTTTCCCGCAGAAACTTCTTGGTCTTAGAGCGATCACGACCAAATCTACTCATTAAGCGCAGTGGCCCAATGGGAAGGCTGATAGTTTCAAACACTGAACCGTCTTTCATTCGGGCCAAATCCAAAGACCCACCGCCCAAATCACCCGCAATACCGGTGGCTGTTGGTTCGCCAGACAAAACACCGAGGCCTCCAAGCCGCGCTTCCTCACAGCCGTCAATTACCCGGATGTCCAGCCCACATTCTTTTTCAATTCGCTCAACGAACTTTGGCCCATTTTTAGCGTCACGCACCGCAGCCGTTGCAATTGTCCGAATGTCCTGCACATGCATTTGATCACACAGAGATTTATACCGCTTCAAGGTTGAGATAGCCGTATCCATTGAGCCACGGTCCATCTTGCCGCCCTCACCGATTGACGCTCCAAGGCCAGCCAGAATTTTTTCATTGAAAATTACATCGGGCACACGCTGCAAACCGGAAAACACCACCAAACGCACAGAGTTTGATCCAATGTCGATAACGGCAACATAGTCTTTAGCATCAATAGTATAATCAAACATAAATAGTATTAATCCTCATAGCCGTATGCAATCACTGCTGGAATACTATGGTCATCGTCCAGAGCTTTACCACGCCCTGACAGGGAAGAATTGGTCATAAAATAATGATGGGCGCTGAATAATTCATCATCCTTGCCCGGTTTAATGCGCTGAAAACTACCATCTGATAACATTTCCCAAGACTGTGTATTATCTTTTAGATTTGCAGCCATCACCTGACCCATAATCTGGCCGTGAACAGTTTTATTTTCGATGGGCACAAGTGTCTCTACCCGCCGGTTGAAATTGCGCGGCATCCAATCCGCCGATGAAATAAACACCTTGGCCCCGCGTGACGGCAAGCCATGTCCATTCCCAAAACAGCAAATGCGTGCATGTTCAAGAAAGCGCCCAACGATTGATTTTACCCTGATATTTTCACTTAAGCCCTTAATGCCCGGCCGCAGAGCGCAAATCCCACGGATAACCAAATCAATCTGCACACCGTTTCCGGATGCCTCATACAGTTTATCAATAATTTTGGGGTCAAGCAGGGAGTTTAATTTCACCCATATAGCACCAACACCACCAGACCGCGCCACGTCAATTTCATTATTGATCAAATGCATCAACTGTTTTCGCAAATCAAAAGGAGACAGCACCAGCTTTTCCATTGAAACAGGTTCAACATACCCGGTCAGATAATTGAACATTTTATTGGTGTCGCGCGCCAATGCAGGATCCGCTGTGAAGAAAGACAGATCTGTATAAACCTTAGCTGTGAATGGGTGATAATTCCCTGTTCCAAAATGCATATAACTGCGGAGCTTACTACCTTCACGCCGCACTACCATTGAAACTTTTGCATGGGTTTTCAGGTCGATAAATCCAAATACAACATGGACACCCGCTCTCTCAAGGTCGCGCGCCCACTTGATATTTTGCTCCTCATCAAAGCGGGCTTTCAATTCCACAACAGCGGTTACGGACTTGCCTGCTTCGGCTGCTTCAATCAAGGCTCCGATAATGTCAGATTGTGATCCGGCCCGGTACAAAGTTTGCTTAATGGCCACAACATTAGGATCACGCGCAGCTTGACGAAGGAATGTTATGACCACATCAAACGATTCGTATGGATGGTGAACAACAAAGTCTTTCGAGCCAATAGCCTTAAAAAGATTTCCGCCGTAGTCACGAACCCGCTCCGGTAAGCGTGGGTTATAGGGAGGGAATTTTAAATGGGGAAAATCATCCACTATCAACTGAGAGGTTTCGTCAATGCCGAGGATGCCGTCTATTTGCACAACTGTTTCAGGCTCAGCATCTAGCCTAGATACAACAAGTTCGCGTAAAACGTCAGGCATTCCACTATCTATTTTCAGGCGGATCACCCGCCCACGGCGGCGACGCTTCAGCGCGCTTTCAAAGACGCGCACAAGATCTTCGGCTTCCTCTTCGATTTCTATGTCACTGTCTCGGATCACTCTGAAAACACCACAGCCCTCGACGCTGTATCCTGGAAACAATTGATCCAGAAACAGCTCAAGCATACGTTCCAGAGAAATAAAGCGAACATCACCCTGCCCCGGAAGGCGCACAAAACGCTTCACATGATGCGGCACCGGCAAAAGCGCTACCATTTCCCTATTATCCCTCTCAGACAAAAGAGACAGGGCCATAGTGAAACCCAGATTAGGGATAAAGGGGAAAGGATGCGCAGGATCCACCGCAATTGGCGTTAAGACGGGTAATATATTTTCAAGGAAATAGCTCTCAACCCAATCCTTATCTTTTGGACTAATTTCGCTGGGTTCGATCAAATATATATTATTTTGGCGCATCTCTACAGACAATGCCGCCCAGACACGCTGCTGCTTTTCAATCAAATTTTCAGCAAAATCATTCACTCTGCGGATTTGTTGCAAAGGCGAAAGCCCATCGGCAGAAATGACGTCCACACCCAAATCGATTTGGCCACGCAATCCTGCTACGCGCACCATGTAAAATTCATCCAGATTATTTCCGGATATAGACAGAAACCTCAAACGCTCCAAAACTGGATGATTTTGGTTCTCAGCCTCCTCAAGCACACGCAAATTAAACTGTAACCAGCTCATTTCGCGGTTGAGATATTTTTCACCCTTTGGTGTGGATTTAATATTTTGCTTTATCTGTGTACGGCTTAGAAGAGAGACAGCGTCCATAGCGCCAGCGTCATCACTGTCAGATTTTACACCGGTATTCAGGTTTTCATTCTCAGCATCAGCCATACTTGCCTCTGGATATGTCTTATCTACCTAAGTACCTTACGACGAACCTGCACATATTTGGTAGGCTTTGTTACAAACCGCAAGCGATCAAGCGTCTAAGCATGCTTTTGCAAGAGCGCGGGTAATTTTACGCTTATCGGCGAGGGCTAAGGTGTCCATGCGGTTAATAACCTTATAAACAGCCTCAAATGATCGCTCAATACGCGGTAATATATAGTTTATAACCGTTATATCGACCTGTAATTGACGGTCGGAAAATAATTTCATCATCAATACCATCAATAAATCATCATCTGGCTGTTGAATTTCACCAACCATGACAGTTGATAGCCTTGATCTAAGGTCTGGCAAAGATACACCCCAACGGTTTGGTGAGATTTTAGATGTGATCAGCAAACTGGCTGATATTTCTTTCACCCAGTTGAACAAATGAAAAATATCATCTTCGCTGCGCCCTTGATCATCAAGGTCTTCGGCCAAAACTGCTTGGCCAGGATTTAAATCCCTCACGGCCATATCAGGCGTTAGCAAACACGCATTAGCCTCAGCCGCCCATGCGCGCGCTAAATGCGTTTTCCCACATGCGGCAGGGCCAACAAGCGCGCACACAGTCCCCGGCCAATTGGGCCAGCTTTTCACCAATTTATGGGCAGCCTCGTTTGAATTGGAGACAATAAAGTCTGCCATTTCAAAGCTTGGCTCATGCACAAGATCAAGCGGTATCTGTGACGCGGGTTTCACTCGATGAACTCTCTTTATCACCAGTTTGTTCTGGTTTGTTGGCCTTACCTAGTGGGGCACTATTTGTCTGCTCAGGCACCACCGCAATATCATAATGCTGCAAATAGCGTTCAATCCAGTAGCGTACAAGCACAGCGATAGCCGCCGCCGCCGGAACTGCAATAAGAACGCCAAGAAACCCCATAACCTCGCCGCCAGCAAAGACTGCGAACAAGACCCATACCGGATGCAAACCAACACGTTCCCCCACCAAACGCGGCGTTAAAAAAGCACCTTCTACGATTTGGACGACCAAAAACACCAGCGCGACAAGGCCGATATGTGCAGGATCAAAACCCCATTGCCCGATTGCGATGGCAACAGCCACCAAGGCGGCAAACAGCGCCCCGACAAAAGGCACAAAAGACATGACCCCAGCAAGCACGCCCAGAATAACGCCAAATTCAAGGCCAGCAAGAGACCAGCCTATACCGTACATAATCCCCATTATCGTGCTCACCAAAAGTTGGCCACGCACAAAACCTGCCAGCACGGTATCTATTTTTGTGAATTGCTCTCGGACTGTATCTGCTGCTTGTGGGGGCAACCAGCTATTAACTCTAGCAACCAGCAAATCCCAGTCTCGTAGCAAGTAAAAAGCAACTACGGGTGAGATTAACATCAAAGTGAGGATATTAAAAAACGCAAGCCCACCCTTAAGTGCGCCCGTCGCCCCGTCTTTAAAACTACTAAGCATCTGATCCGAAAAACCAGCGAGCATACCGTCGATATCTCCGCCCAAATCAACGCCGAAGCGCGCAGAAATAGCAGAAATAGTTTCATTCAGCCATGGGCGCAGAGCCGCAAGCGTTTTTGGCAGTGTCTCTGCAACAGAAACGACCTGTGACTGCAAAATTGGCCAAAAAGCAAGAACAACTCCAAATATCAGCGCGAAAAATCCTGAGAGCACGATGGCCGTGGCAACCCCGCGCGGGACTTTGCGTGCCTCAAGTATATCGGTTACGGGATCAAGGAAATATGCAATCGCCAAACCAGCCATAAAGGGTAGCATGACGCCTTTAGTAAGATAGATAAAGAGCACCAGTATCAGTGCTGATCCTAACCAAACCCATCTATTCATAAAGCCCCCCTTTAATGTTCATTCTCTGCTATGCGCTGCTTCAACAGCCGTTGATCACCATACATACCTAGCGTCAAACCTGAATAACGCAAAGCCAACCGAAGCTGATCTTCCCTCCCTGTATAATGAAACGCCACTTTACTAAATGGTAATCCAACCGACAAAATTTTATAGCCTTGAACCAAAGTTACATCGTCCAACCGTTTTTTAATATCGGTCAGCACCTGTAAATTAGTTGTAGGAACAAGGACTTCCATATCCCCGCCAGATCCAGTATCGACCAACAGTTGGTCACGCCAAGCCGTGTCGATTTTCTCTAGAACATTTTCATACATTTGAATGAGAGCATTTTTTTGAGCGGCGGGCCCCGTTTGATCAATGACTGCAGATGCTTTCAATCCGCCATCTGACGACAAAAACTGATACCGCAAACGACCGCCACTATCAGTTTCATCCCAAATTGACGAGATCATCAGCGCAGATGGCACTTTATAGAGGCTGGCAATGTCTTTAATGCCTCTTGCATCAAAAGCATTGATTTCCCGGTAAGTAACGGCGAAACGTTCGCGCATTTCCCCTCGCGGAAAGACATACTGCCGTATACGGTTCAGCCAATCTACCGTATCTCTGGCTTGAATTGTCGCTATGTTGGGTTGCCATAAATATTCTGACAGGCCATCTTTGTGCGCATGCAAAACTAAAATACCACGGCCTGTACTAAGGACATGCGGCACACCGTAACGAGCCAAAAACTGGCTTACACTCGCGGGTTCAAATCGCACATTTAGCGTGGCTGTGTACCGTCTTGAGGAAGAATGTTCTTCAACAACTTCAATCCCGCTAACCAAGGCTTGCTGCTCGGCACGCGACAAAATTGGTAGTTTGGCGCGCCCTTCCGCTTGGGTAATCTTACTCAACAGTTTAAAATAGGCTTGCTGTTCGGCCTTCGCAAGTGCGGTACGCCGAGCCTGACTGGCTTTGGACGCGCGTTCATCAACCTTTATATGTCGGATTGTAAACAAAAGATCGAGCGAATCGATGCTTTGCGCCTGTGCCGCTGCACCCACTGGGGCAATCAGTGTGACAAACAAAAACACGAAACCGAGCAATAAATCAGAAATCTTTTTATATATCAGTTGCTTGCGCATAAGGTCTTTCATATCTAACTGTGCGTCACTATAACGCCCAAAGATGCTATTGCGAGAACTATTGCTTTAGCGCGTATGCTGGCACCAGAATAGGCCGATTTTGCGGCAGAATGGGTTGAAACCGTGTCTGAAAACAAACAGTCCTATACATATAAATCTGCAGGCGTTGATATTGATGCCGGTGAAGCCTTGGTGGAAAATATCAAGCCCCTGGCCGCCAGCACCAAGCGCACGGGCGCAGGCGCAGAACTTGGCGGCTTTGGCGGGCTGTTTGATCTGAAAGCCGCAGGTTTTAGTGATCCGATCCTCGTTGCCGCCAACGACGGCGTTGGTACCAAACTGAAAGTGGCGATCGACGCGGGCATCCATAATACAGTGGGTATTGATCTGGTTGCCATGTGCGTGAATGATCTGGTGGTACAAGGTGCGGAACCGCTGTTGTTCCTCGATTATATGGCCACCGGTAAACTGGATGTTGCGCAAATGACCGACGTTGTCGCGGGCATCGCTGAGGGCTGCCGCCAAGCGGGCTGCGCGCTGATTGGCGGCGAAACCGCTGAAATGCCCGGTATGTACCAAGATGCTGATTATGATCTAGCGGGCTTTAGCGTTGGCGCTGCTGAGCGCGGCACCCTGCTGGACGGCTCAACCGTTGCGGCGGAGGATATCCTTCTGGGGTTAGCCTCTAACGGCACCCACTCGAACGGATATTCCCTCATTCGCCGCATCGTGGGCGGCAAGGGCCATAGCTATAGCGATACCGCCAGCTTTGGCGCGGGAAAAACGCTTGGCGAAGCACTTCTGGCACCGACCAAAATCTACGTTAAGAGCACGCTGGCGGCGATAAAGGCCGGGCACGTCAAAGCTCTTTCACACATCACCGGCGGGGGCTTTCTTGAAAATATCCCGCGCGTGATGCCAAAGGATACACTTGCCGAAGTGGATACCAGCACATGGGCCCTGCCCGGCGTGTTTGGCTGGCTGCAGAGCGAAGGCGCGCTCTCTGCAAAAGAAATGGCACGCACGTTCAACTGCGGCATCGGCATGGTGGTTGTGGTTGCGCCTGAGAACGCTGAAGCCGCCAAAGCCATATTAGAACAACACGGCGAGACCGTTTACACCATCGGCCAGATCAGCAAGGGCGACGGCAAGCCCAAATGCCGCGTAACCGGCGTTGCAGGCACTTGGGGCGCAAATGCGGATTGGTCTGTAACTACGGGTGAGGACTAGGCGCGTGGCAAAACTTCGCTTGGCAGTGATGATTTCCGGCAGCGGCACCAACTTGCAAGCGCTCATCGACGCCTGCGCTGATCCGGATTACCCGGCAGAAATTCAAGTGGTGATCTCTAACCGTCCAGACGCCGGGGGCCTTCTACGCGCATCCAAAGCAGGTATAAAAGCCGTTGTGATCGACCATAAAAAATTCGAAGACAGAGAGAGCTTTGAAGATGCGCTTCATGTCTGCTTGAAAGATCATCAAACTCAGTTGGTGTGCCTCGCAGGCTTTATGCGCATCTTAAACGCCGAGTTTGTGAACCGCTGGCGCGACCGCATGATTAACATTCACCCGTCGCTATTGCCGTCCTACAAAGGCCTGAATACACACGCGCGAGCGATTGAAGACGGTGTGCGCTTTTCTGGCTGCACCATCCATTATGTGCGTCCCGAAATGGATAACGGCCCCATCTTGATGCAAGCCGTGATCCCCATCGCGCCCGACGAGACACCAGAGAGTTTAGCCACTAAGACCCTAACTTATGAACATCAAATGTACCCCGCTGCTGTCAAGTTAATCGCCGACGGCAACGTCCGCATTTCGGCTGGGAAAGTGGTATTCAAGGATACAGAACTAGGTGAAACCGGACTGATTTCACCGCTGATTTAGGGCATAAATCCAGCCCGATGTTTCTGAATTCTTATATGGATTCCTCGACATGTCTCACACTCAAAAAAGTTGCGCTATTTTCCAATTTTATTTTGAGGCGGTTTTTTAGATTTGATGCGGCGCTTTTCAGCTTTTGAAGCATCCCCTATACTAGGATATTGCCTGATCTTCACCTGAGAGCCATTTTTTATTGCATCTCTTGCACCGGGCAAATGTTCTTTAAGTCGAGCTTCAACCCTACCTCTTTTTGCTTTTCCTGTGTATTCTATTCCTCCTGTTTTGTTCAAGATATCATATACAACTGGCCGATCTTTCGCCAAATCTGCAATCCCGCTCTTATCGAACTTACTACGTTTTTTACCTACCATCTAATAGCTCCTATAATAAAATAACAAGACTAATGTAAGAACAAAACATGAATATACAAGTGGTAAAAAACATTTTATAGGAGATTTCCGTTAAATAGGCAGATGTTGAAAACTGCTAAAATATAATTCTAAAACTCTTGGAAGTTATTACGGCAAAATCTGGCAGCACCTATAAGTCGTGACTCAATACCCACCACACAAATAAAAG
>WFTS01000051.1 GCA_015485385.1 Kordiimonadales bacterium
ATCCAGCTTTTTCGCAAGGCGCGTTATTCCCTCTTTCCGGGTATCATGAAATTTTAAATCAACAATGTCGATATTGTTTTTTGTCAGCGATGATTTTATCGCTCACCTTTTGGGATAGGGTGTTTGTCTCGCCTGCTGAGATTGTGATATTTTCTGCCAAAATATCCCACATAATGGTAACTGTCTGCTTAGCTTATCTCAACGCGCCAAGTTTTTATGTGTTAAATGGAATATGCCACGCTAAGCTTTAGTGTTGGGGATTTATTCGTGTATTTGGATTTTGTGCTTTAGGGTGCAGACTGGCCGGTGGGTTTTCTACCCGCTGAGATTTTGCAGGCACGGCTGTTCAGCTTGTGTAAATATTGTGGTGCGTATTTTATCACTTGAATTGTTGAAACTGGCAGAATTTGGCCTAGTTTGGCTTTAAAGGGAGAAATTTTATGCTGAGACATATTTCGGTCATCTTTGTGCTTGTTTTCACGGTGGCTGTGGGGGCCATTGGCTCTGACCTGCCAACAACAACACCGGAACAGGCGGGCTTTTCCAAAGAAGGGCTTGAGAAGCTCAAGGCCCATTTTCAAGGCTATGTGGATGACGGTAAACTGGCTGGGTTAACGACACTTGTGTCTCGGCGCGGCAAAATTGTGCACTTTGAAACTTACGGCCAGCAAAACAAGGCCAAGGGCATACAAACGTCCAAGGATACGCTGTACCGCATTTATTCTATGACCAAGCCCATAACCGGCGTTGCCATGATGATGCTGTGGGAAGAAGGCAAATTTAAACTGGATGATCCGGTTTCTAAATATTTACCGAGTTTCAAAGGCCAACGTGTGTTTGCAGGGGCCGGTCAGAAAAATAAGATCAAAACCCTGCCCGTTGAGCGTGAAGCTACAATCCGGGATCTGATGCGCCACACGGCTGGTTTAACATATGGCTTTTTCGGTGATACTCCGGTTGACCGCGTTTACCGCGCTTCGGGCATGTTTGATGCGAAAAATGATCTGGCCACACTTGTTGATATGCTGGCGAAGCAGCCGCTTTTGTATCAGCCGGGAAAATCATGGGTGTATTCTCTGTCGGTTGATGTGCAGGGCCGCTTGATTGAAAAATTCTCAGGCATGTCTTTGGAGGATTTCTTTCAAAAACGTATTTTTGAGCCACTAGGTATGAAGGATACAGGCTTTAAAGTCCGCAAGGATCAGAAGAAGATATTTTCCGAGGTTTACGGGATAGACAAAGAAAAAGGCTTAACCGCCTACCGGGGCAGTTTTTACCGCGATTTCAATGAAACGCCGCCTTTTTTATCAGGCGGTGGTGGCTTGGTCTCAACAACATCGGATTACTGGCGCTTTGCTCAGATGGTTGCCAATGGCGGCATACTGGAGGGGGCGCGCTTATTAAAGCCTGAAACCGTAGCAATGATGCGCAGTGACCAATTACCAAAAGACTTGGCCGGCATCGGAGGAGGCAAGCTAGGCTTGGGGTTTGGCTTGGATTTCGCCGTTGTGAAAGACGTCAAGAAAGCAGGCATTGAGGGCCGAGAAGGTGAATATTATTGGGGCGGACTGGCCAATACGCTGTTTTGGATAGACCCAAAAGAAGACATTGTCGCCGTTTTGATGACCAACCTAATGCCGTCAGGTGTTTTCCCTTTGCGTAAGGATATGCATAAATATGTCTATGGCGCTTTGGCTGAAGATTGACCCTACATAAGGTTTTTAGTTTTGAAAAGGCGGGGTTTAGCTCCGCCTTTTTGCTTTTTAAGCGGCACATGCACCCGAAGGGCCACCGTTTATAAGGCGGGGCTTGTGATGACCGCAATCTTGCCATGCGGAATGCCGTTTAGCAGAGCAGCATCATAGAGCCGGATCATGGTCTTCAGGGTTGCGCCTTGTTCTATAGCCATTACAACGGGGGCCTCAGGCGTGAGAGTGCTTTGCTGTTTGATGATCGCCTCTGCAGCCCAAATATCCACATGACGTCCTTCAAACAATAGCCGGTTGGCTGCATCGATTTGAAAGCCGATTACGGGTTTATCCATGCGGGGCTGCGCCGGCGTGCTGCTAGATGGATGATTAATGGCTAATCCACTTTCTTTCATGAAGCTTGCTGTGACGATGAAAAATATCAGCATGATAAAAACGATGTCCAACATCGGGGTGAGATCAACATCGCTTTGGTGGCTTGGTCTTGACCGGTTCGGTTTCATAATTGGCTCCTAAATTTTAACAAAGGGGACGCTTTAAATGCTGGGCATTTCGAAGACCATCCGAAAACGGACCCCTTTAGACGCGCGGGCTATGCCGTCAACAATGGTGGGTTTATACTTAAAACGAAGGATGGTTTTCAGGGCTGTACGGTTAAAGCAACCAGATGGATCCGCATCCACCAAGGTGGGATTTTCAACCATCCCCAGCGTACTAACATCGAAATCCATGACAACCCAGCCACTGATCCCGCGGTCTTGGCAGCGGCGAGGGTAGGGCGGGGCTACACGCACCAAAGGGATACGCTCACCGTCCATCTGACCTGGCAGTAAGGTGGGTCTAGCGCCTGACGGCCCCGTTGGAATTGGTGGGCCTGAGATAACAATGATATTTTTATTATGCTTGATCGTCTTTTTCGGTTTGGTCTTTCGGGGTGGATCAATAACTGTCATTGGCTTAGGAATGCGCTCAATTTTACGCACAACAGGCGGCTTGATCTCTTCTTGTATGAAGATCATGTTTCGGTCGGGTAAGGGGGCGTCTAGAATTATATCAGCGCCCTTTACGAGGCTTTGCATCATATAAAACAAGGAAAATGTGGCTATGCTGGCGCTGGCTACAAGCGGTAGAAATCTGGCTTTAGACATATCAAACTCCTTTGTGGTTATACAGTAACACTATACGGAACGAAGGCATATGTAAAGTTATCTTATAACAATAGTGATGGCAGGATTATCCCCCCCCCGGATTGAGAGCCTATTATAAACTGGGCGGAATAGGGTTGGACTGTCAGCATAGGGGAATGAGAGCCTGTGACGGGAGGCTGAATGCTTGGTCTCCATAAAAAAACGGCGCCCAGAGGAGCGCCGTTTTAATAGTCTGTTTTGCATCAGGGCATGCTGATCACATTAAGATGTTCCCAGCAGTGTTTTTTCGCGCTGTTCCTCAATTTTGAGATAGTCGCTCCACTGACGAACTTGCTTTTTCTGCTTGCCTTTGCCGGCAATTTTATTGGCAACCTTAAAGGCTTTGCGGGCGTCATCAAATCGCTTCAATTCGATAAGAGCCTGCGCCTTCAGCATAACAGTGGAAAAGCGTTTGTTTTTCAGCTTTTGCTTCTGGGCTTTGCCTTTAACCTTCGTGGTTTTATAGGCTTTAAGGGCCGCATCAAATGCTTCGATAGCACCCTTTAGGTCGTCTTCTGCCATCTGAACTTGACCAACCTGAAACCAAAGGTCTGCCTCATTCTTCAATTTGGCAGCGGCTTTCAGCGGTTCAATCGATTTGGCAAATTCACCAGCTTGCATATAACACTGGCCCAACGTGCGCAGGTTATCAGCGGTTTTTTCAATGCGTTTGTCTTTGAACCCTTTGTCCAAAATCCATGCACATTTAATGGGTGCGTCGCGGCTAACTTGAATTTGGGCAACATTGACCAGCTGGGCAGGGGTATCATTGAGAAATCCCTGTTTGTAGGCCGCTTCCATCAAGCTGAAGAAGGCGTTTTCGTCCCCCAGTTCTTGATACACGCCCGCCAGTTGGATCCAGTAGCGAGGCTTTGGCCATTTGATCAGCAGTGTCTCAAGGGTATCACGCACCTTATCAAACTGGTTCAGTTCCCAGTGCGCAGACAGCTTGATGCCGTACCAATTTTCTTTAACATCGATTGTATCTAGCGAATTTGCCATCGCGATGGCGCGGTCAATATAATCGATGGAATTAGGAAAATCGTTTCGAACATAATAAAGCTGAGAGATAAAGCTAAGCTGAGAAACACCAACAAATTCACCGGCGCGAGGTTCCCATATTTTTACATACTTCAGCGATTTATCGTAATCTTCGATACTGAAATAAAGCTGAGCCAGTCCGTAGGTGATATTAAGCTCAAGCGCTTCTGGAATACTGTCCTTATAGCGCAAAATTTGTTCATAAGCGCGGATCGTGCCGCGCGTATCATCTTCTTCAAAGGCGATCATCGCAGTAAGCTGCCAAACAACGGCGCGCTCATAATCATTGATCTTCTTCATCTGAAGCGTTGCTGCGAGAATTTCCTTGGCTTTCGTCAGGTCTTTCTCGTCTATGGCCTCTTGCGCTTTTTGAACCTTTTTATGAACACTAATGCTCATCGCAGGTACTTTGCGGGTTTCCGCCTTTTTCTTCGGTTTTGGCTTGGCCTTGAGCTGCATCGCTTCAGCCGTGGGAGCCGAGAAAGGCGCCCCTGCGGGAAGTGGTGCCACCATAAGCGCCACAGCAGCAACCATAGCCAACGGCAAAGATTTATATGTCTTGATCAGTTTCATGACTTACTCCTGCCCCTTAATCTGCGAGATCGAACGTGAATTTATAACGCACGCCGGTCACTTCTTGGGGGGTCCCGTTCACTACTTTGGGCTTGTATTTAAACTTGGTCGCGGCTTTTGTTGCGGCCCGTTCAAAATAGCCCTTAGGATCTGCGTCGATAATCACGATGCTTTCCGGCGGAACAGTGCCGTCAGCTGCAACGGTCAATTCAACAACAACCCAGCCTTCAATACCACGTTCGTTTGCACGGCGAGGATACTGCGGCTGAACACGCACCAGCGGCAGATAATCACCGTCAGAACTTGGACCCAGATCAATTGATCCCAGATCAACGCCAGCGCCAGTGTTGGCACGGCCAATAGAAAGGTTAACTTTGTCAGGGCCAGACATATCAACTTGCGGGGTATCAATTTCAGGCGGAGGAGCTTCCACTTCCGGCGGCTTCTCTACCACGCGTTCTAGGCGCTGTGGTGGCTGGTCTTCAATATCTTGGACAACATCGATGAAGCGTGGGCGTTCATCATTGTCAATTTTTACTTCACCGCTCGCAACGAGAAAATTCATCATCAAGAAGAGAGCAAATGTTACACCGCTGGCGGCGATCAATGCTGTGGCTACACGAGCAATCATTATTTTCTCTCCGTGCCAATTGAGATTACTTCAACACCGGCATTTCTGACGGCATCATACACCTTCATCACCAAAACCGCATCAGATTCTTCATCCCCCTGGATCGAAACCGACCCTTTAGGATTCTCGGTATGCAGTTTTTCAACAGCGGTCCGAACCGCGTCAATGTCGGTGTCTTCGCGGTTGATGAAAATTTTATTATCGGCGGTCACAGCAATCAAAATACTGACTTGCTTTTGAAGTCTAGATGACTCTGCGCCGGGTTTTTTAACTTCAACACCCGATTCTTTTACGAATACAGCTGTTACGATGAAGAAGATCAACATAATGAACACGATGTCCAGCATCGGGGTCATGTTGATTTCAGTATCATCTTCCTCTTGTGCGTGGTTACGCATGGTCTTCTCCAATTCGCCCCAACGTTATAATATTGGGGTTAAATTATTGGCTTCAGCGCCGTGGATGGCGGGGACAAGCCCCGCCAGCGGTTATTTTTTCGGCGTCATAACGATCTTATCGTTGCCAATGCCAATGGTCCTTGCCGCATCATAGATGCGTATCGCTAGACCAAGGGCAGAACCCTCTTCAGCCTGGATCACCACAGGGGCGAGTGGGCGTTCTACGCTTTCCTTCTTGATAATCGAGCCAACCGACGAGATATCAACACGAAGGAAATCGTGGCTGATGCGGTTGTTCTTATCAATAATGAACGCAATAGCGCGTTTCTCGTCGTCCGGTGGCGGAGGATCATTTTGGGTATTATTATCCTCCGGCTTGTTGATCTCAAGGCCGGATTCTTTGACAAAAGAGGCTGTTACGATGAAGAAGATCAACATAATGAACACGATGTCTAGCATCGGGGTCATGTTTACTTCTGCTTCGTCCTCTCCCTTTGCGAATTTACGCATGGGTTACTCTCCAAATCAGGTCTAATGATCGGTCGTCAGACTGTCTTCCAGACGTTCTGCTTCCCGTTTAGCGCGACGTTCAATATAGGTGCTTAGGAAAATGCCAGATAGTGCAGCTACCATGCCCGCCATAGTCGGAATGGTGGCTTTCGAAACACCCGCAGCCATGGCGCGGGCGTTCGAACTACCTTGCGATCCCATCACATCAAACACTTCAATCATGCCTGTAACCGTCCCCATAAGGCCGATCAGGGGGCAAATGGCAACGAGCGTCTTGATCAAATTCACACCCTGAAACAGGTTGTGATTAATCTCTGAAACCATGGCAGCACGAATTTTATGTGCATACCAAGATTTCCGCTCTGCCCTTGCTTCCCAGGCATCAACCACCCGGTTTTTCTGCTTGCGATATTCAAGCGTGAAAAACCAGAGGCGTTCGATGATAAGAACCCACATTATGAACGTGACCGCTAGCAGCCCGAAGAGGACGTCGCCGCCCCGCTCCATGAATGCGCGGATCGCGTCAAATGCGTCGTTAAGCGCTAGCATTCGCATGCTCTTTCTCTGCGTGCACTGCAATGATGCCGGCAGACTGCTCTTCAAGAACGTGGATCACGCCTTTAGAGGAGCCCGACACAAAGCTGTGTAGGAACAGAGTTGGAATTGCGACCACAAGGCCTTCAACTGTCGTCATCAGGGCAGCCGAAATACCACCAGCCATCTTCGCTGGATCGCCCGTACCGAACAAGGTAATGGCTTGGAAGGTTTCGATCATACCAGTCACTGTACCCAACAGACCCATAAGAGGGGCAACCGCAGAGATCAGCTTGATGATGGTGAGGAAGCGCTCAAGAGCTGGTGTTTCTTTCAGAATTGCTTCATCCAGTTTCAGCTCAAGTGTTTCAACATCCACAGACTTGTTGTTTTCATAAACAGAAAGTACACGGCCTAGCGGATTGTTAACATTGGCAGTTTCAGACCGAATCTGCTTTTTCACTTTGCCGCTAACACCCAAGAGGTAAATCCACTGGAAGATCGCCACCAAGACACCAATAGCACCAAGGCCAAGTGTGATGTAACCAATGGTTCCACCTTGCTCTAGACGTTCCATTTTGGTTGGTTTGTCAACTTCAAGGGAAAGCAATTGCCCACGTGTTGGATCAATACCAAGGCGTTGAATGCCACTTGTAGCAGATTCGAAACCAGGAATTGTGCCAGTGTAACGACTAGAAGGCTGACGAATAAGCTCATCAACGCTGCCTTCTTTGGTGTTCAGGACATAATATTTGCCTTCACCAACAAGGCCAAAGTCGCCAAGACGGGTTAGGTTGATTTCCTCGGTATTCCCAGCGACTGTACGAACAGTATGCTTGAAAGTTTTAATCTCACCAGAACCGATCATTTCAAGCATCATCTGAGCAGGCCAAGCCCGAATATCGGCAAGGGTCGGAAGCTCAGAAGACTCTGATGATTTTTTGATAAGATTGTCGATTTCTGCCATGCGGCCAGGATTGTCGATAGACACATGAGATGTTGAAATCACCGATTTCGCATCACCAGCAGATTGCTGAAGAACGCCGAAAAGTTCACTTAATTGTCCAAGGCGCTCGCGCTGAACTTCAAGTTGGCGTGTGATCTCAGCTTCATTGTTGCGACGTGTTTGTTCAAGACGCGCACTTTCACGCTCAAGCCGTTTTTGGGTTTGGCGTTCTTGTTGCAACAAAGATTTTTGCTGGTCACGGCGTTGACGAAACTCAGCTTCGCGTTTCTTATGCTGTTCTGATTCAGAAGCACGACCATTGCGTACTTTGTTCAACAGATCAGCCATACTGTCTTGTGCTGTTGCTGAGGCAGAAAAGCCCAGAGCAATCAAAGCGACAGAGGTTATAATCTTTTTCACGTTATTTCCCCCTACTTGGAGCCGCTACAGGCAGAATTACAATATCCGTCTGTGTACGTTTTTGAGCAATGCGAATAAGCTGTTTAATAGGTGCTGTGAATTCAGCGCCCAGCTTTTGCCATGAGTTGCTAGCGCGGTCCCAAGCTGCAGTTTCAAGACCATCTTTGGTCTGATAATAGAAACCAACACGACCAAGGCGCACGAAGTTTACAGAGCGACCATCTTTCAATGGAGCTTCATAAGCATATAGCGAACGGCCATACTGAACTTCGGTTTTATACGCCTCAAGTACGATACGGAAACGCTCTGGGTCACCAACGTTCGGGCTGTCCATTGTTTCACGCAGCATTGCGATACGGTCATCGCGCTCATCCTTAAGGAAAGGAATATCGCTCGCGATAAACTCTTCAAGATCATCGATCATGTCGAGCATCAAAGGCGTGATTTGGCGCTTGATCTCGTCGATCTGACCAATAGAAGCTTTGATCTTAGAGATCTCTTCTTCTTGCTTGGTGATCACCCGGCGTTGTTGAGCGTTATAAGCACGAAGACCTGCGTTGGTCTTCAATACGCCTTTATACTCAACAATCAATTTATCTGTCGCATCAACAACACCATCAATGGTTTTTTGTGATGTTTGTGCGATTTTGTTCGCTGCATTCACTTCTTCTACGATCGACTTCACGCCAGCGTTTTGTGCTGACGCAACAGACGCTCCCAGAAGGATCGAAGCTACTGCAACTGTAGAGACAGCTATACGTTTCACTTTAGCTTTATCCATTTTCTGCCCACATGGGTTTTAAAAAAGCTGCGGCCTTGCCTTGAATTGAGTTTCATATCTGGTGAAACTCAGGCGCCCCGAAGCGGATTAAACCTTGCAAAGACCAAAGTCATACGACCTTAAATCCTTACCCTTTAAATTGGGAGTAAGTTGCCACATATGCTTTATCCTGACAGACAAGCTGCCAGATTATAACATGTGCCGCATAAAAAGGTTTTCCCGAACCTCTCCCAATTGTGCAAACCACCCTGCGAATAAATCCGCACCCCTTGTCGCCCTACACCCAATTCATCGGTGAACGATCTATTATAATTGCCTCCTTGAAATGTTTTCACATTCGTCAGGAAGCATGAGGCGGGTGGCCCGCTCGGCGCCTATCATCCAAGAATCTTCCACAATTCCAAGCAAAAATTTCACTTTTATTGTTTCAAGCATCTTGATTGGATAATTTTCTCCTTCAAAAAGCGTGAAAATCAACGTAATTATAGTATGTGATACTGTAACACAATTGATAGAATGTCAAGCCTTGAAAAGCAAATTTACCCTGCTCACCAATTTTTAATGGTGCGGTATTCTTGGCACATCTTAGCAGATAATTATTCTTAATTTGGCTTAGAGTGGGATTTGCCGATCATGAGATTTAGGCCATAAGAGATTTGCCGCCCGCTTAACGTAACATCATCGCCATGCCACTGATTTTCAGCGCTTAGTTGCGACCAACCATGAAAGCAATCACGTTCTATCGGCTGGGAAATCAGTGAATTTCTGTGCGAATAAATGGCTATATGGTCACATTAGAAACTAATTTAAACTCCCTATACTTCAGAGCATGACCTCAAGGCCAAGCCCTTTGGGCGAATAAATTTCAGGCAAGTTTTAATCTCTCTAATGCATTAAAAAATTCATCTAAACCTGAGCGAAAAAAAACATGGCCTTGGTCCTGAAAAATGCCACATAAATTTTTTGTGTTTCCAATAATTTTGAATTTTACAATGAATGATTCGTTTAAAATGTTTGAGGAATTGTCAAATCAGGCGAATCAGCAGGCCTATGAAACCAAGGTGACACGTCTTAGTCCGCGCAGGGCATTCCCGATCAAAATCACCTCGGCTTTCTGCAGTTCTGAAATTGGTATCGAGCGAATGGTAACTGAAGGGGACTGGGTCATATCTATAAGCTGATCGCGCAAGATGCCTGGCAGCAATCCGTCACCAATTGGGGGGGTGATAATTTGGTCGCCGTACACTAGGAAAATGTTGCTGATAGCGCCTTCGGTGATATGGCCCTCTTGATTGGCAAACAAACAATCTTGATGCCCATCTTTTTGCGCGTCTTGAAACGCAACATCAAAGCGTGCGCGCAGGCTGGTTTTATGCCGGAGAAAGACATCTTTGCTGTCAACAGGTATCGGATCAAGCATCACTGTCCCAATAGGGCGTGCAGCGGCACAGACCCGGTAGTCGTGTGGGCCATAATAGGGAGAGCCCTCAAAGGCGGTGCTTTCGATCTGGCAATTTCCCCGTTTGTCTAAAAGCAAACGGCAGCGGTGAATAGCAGACGGCTTAAAGCTGAGCGCATTCTTATATAGCATGGTTTTGATTTGATCAGGGTTACACTTAAAGTCAAAATAGGATGCACTGGCTTCAAGGCGCTTTATATGCTGCTGCAGCAACGGGTAGTTTCCAGCCTCAAGTCTAAGCGTTTCGATAAGATGAAAAGGCGGCCTACGGGCTTGGATGAAACGCGCTTTGAGTTGGCATTCATCATATTCTGCATCGGGTTTGCTGTCGGCGACAATGCCGCTCCCGATGTTAAAGCGCCCAGTTTTGTTCACTGAAAGGCACAGTGTGCGGATCGGAACATTTAGGGTCCAGGTTTCAGCGTGGTCTTTGGTGGCCGGGCTAAAATGACCTATCGTGCCGCAGTACACTCCGCGCGGGCCGTCCTCAAGCGCGTGGATAATTTCCATGGCACGGATTTTAGGGGCTCCGGTGACGGACCCACATGGGAACATGGCCTTTAGCAACTGTGACGGAGTAAGGTTTTCTTTAGCTTGTGCGCTGACGCTTGAGGTCATTTGGATCAGGGTTGGGTAGGTTTCTGTTTCAAATAGATGATCGACCCTCACACTGTGCGGGGCGGCAATCTTGCTTAGGTCATTCCTGATGAGATCAACGATCATCAAATTCTCGGCACGGGATTTTTCATCTGTTTGCAGATTTTTACTGACCATCCGGTCTTCTCTGGCCGTAGCCCCTCGCGGTGCGGTGCCTTTCATTGGCTTGGCCGTTAGTGTGTCCTTTTGTTTCTTCAGAAAAAGCTCAGGCGATAGGGACAATATTTTGGTGTCGCCTCCAGTTGGGCCGGTATCAATATAGGCACCGTAAGCGACGGGCTGGCTCTCGCGGAGCACCCGGTATAGCGATAGTGGGTCGCCGGAAATTTCAATGGGTACATCGAAGGTGTGATTGATCTGATATACATCCCCCGCTTGGATGTAGGCGTGGATTTTTTTGAGAGCACGTAAATACGCGTTTTGGTTATGGCTTGGTGGGCTAAGGCTAATATTCGCTTGGGCGCCCGTCGGGTTTTCAGTAAAAAAATCATCCAGAGCTTGAGGGGTTAGCTGTTTCCTGTGCCGAGTTGCCATCATCCATATCAGAGGCTCAGGTGTTTTTTGTGTTAACCGCGCGGCAAGTTTAGGTTCAAGGCATGCGGCGGCTTCGTAAGAGATCCAGCCTGCCGTATGTAGGCCGTCTGTGTGCGCTTGATCCAAACGCTTTAGGGCGGCGGGCAGGTCGGAAAACGTATCAGCCTGAATAATGTAATCTGGAGAATGGAACAGATAAGAAGGGCCTGCCCTGTGCGGGGCTCGGCTATCATCCAGCAAAACGAAGGGTGCATGGTCAAGATCAATATGTGACACGGAATACTCCCTCCTGAATTGAGTTGACAGCGGCTGTTTTACGGTAAGATTTTAAGGCGAAAACTATGGAGGCCCTTATGTTACAGACAGAGAAAGGCGTCAATATAGGGTTGATATAATCGGGCTGATTTACAACAAAGGGCGGCCACAGTGATGCGCCGCCCTTTGTTTTATAGCTTCAGTCTTTAAGCAATGCCGTAAGCTTTTACCAATACGGTAATGGATGCGGTTAGGAGAACGAGCATTGTACCAAGAGCCCCAAACATACGCGGCTTGTTGGCTACATCAGGGTATTTGATCAATCCAAACGCATGTGAAACGCGCGCGGCGACAAAAATCACGCCCATGCCCATCACGAGGTCTTTATTTGCCCCCATATATTCGGACGCGCCGATCAGGATCAAAACAATCGGAGCAAATTCGGTGAGGTTTGCGTGTGCCCGAATAGCACCCAACATCATAATGTCGTCGCCTTCCCCCAAAAGCGTTTTGGTTTTGCCGCGCATACGGCCTGTTTGAATTGCTGTGAAGCAAAGCAGCAAGCCGATGAAGCCTGCAGTGATGAATGTGATTGTCATGGTAACTCCCCTTTTTGACATCCCCTAGGGGCAATGTGCCCTGAGGGTGTAGCGAGCAAAGAGACACATAACAGCAGAATTTGTAAACTGATATTTCAGTGAGATGGTTTTATAAAACTTAGGTGCCCACGAGAAAAAGGCCGCCATATTCATACGGCAGCCTTAATCAGGAGGGGACGTTAGTGTCACTGTGCGGCGAGGGCCTCAGGCCTTGTTCCCGCGATCACATCTTCAGCGTGGGCATATAAGGTTGGCTTGCGTACATTTAGCATTTCACGCACTTCCTCCAAAGGTAAATGCATGAGGTTTTCCCAGTTTACACCCGGTAACCAAGTGGTCTTTTTGCCAGTTCTATAGGCTTGCCATACAGCACGCCATATCTTGGCTTTAGGGAAAGATTGCTTGAAATGATAAGCCCCCATAACTGCAATCGCAGCAAAACCAAGGCTTTTGGTTTGCCCGTATGAGAATGCGACAACGCAAGCCTCGCCAAAGCCATCCCGGCCATAACCGGTTAAGATGTGCCACAGATCATGTGATTCGCGTGTGCGCCGCGCATAGCGGTACATATCCTCGTCGGTGAAATCATCATAGTGGCCCTCGCCAGCCTCAATCAGGCCTTCGGGTGAGATACCTTCGCGTTGGCAAAAGTCATAGTAGGTACGGCCAAATGAACCAAGCGGTAGTTTTGCCAGATATTCGCGGTTTGTGAGTGTATCAAGAAGTTCTATTTCGTCAGCAAGAACACGTTTGCCAAAGGCTGTTGCCTTGAAGCGTTGATATTCTGTCCAAAAGGCATCCTTTGCTAAGGACCGCATGATAATGAACACCTGAGACGTGTCCTCAGGTGTTGCAATCAGTTGCTTCAGTGCCCGCCATGCCGTGCGCCATTCGCGCTTTGGAATCACATAGGGCTCTAACTGGTCGTCAGGGTGGTTTAATGTCGCAGGAGCGGCAGGGTTAGTCATGGTTAAGCATCCTCACTTATGCTAGCGTGCCTTTAAAGATATGTTTATCGACAATAATGTCAATAGAAGGGCCGGTAGTTTTTTTAATCCGGTAAAAGTAATTTTGATGGCTGAAGTAAAAAAGCGTGTACGCCGAACACCTGAACAAGCTCGGAGCTTGATTTTGGATGCGGCTGAAGTGCGCTTGCAAAGCGAAGGCCCAGAGGGCTTGCAGGTGAAAGAAGTCGCAGGCATTGCGGGTGTTGCACACTCTACGGTGCTGCACCATTTTGGCAGTGCCGAAGGGCTGCGCAGGGCCTTGATGGCCAGCATGGGCAATCGCCTTTTGGCGGATATTTTAGCCGCCGTAAAAAAAGACACGCTTCAAAAGGGCGATAATGAAATTTTGCTGAGTGTTTTTGAGACATTAAGCGACAAAGGTCACGCACGCTTGTTGGCTTGGATGATGTTGAAGGGTGATCAGCCTGCTAGTGATAATGATCAAATGCAGCAGCTTTTCCATCAATTGATAGAGGAAATTGCGGCGATATCGGTTGCTGATAGGGGTGACAAAAGCGCACGAGGGTGGCGTCTTGCCCGTCAACAGGCGCGCTTTACGACGATGCTTGCAGCTGTTGCAGCCGTTGGTGATGGTATTGCAGGCGCATTTTTAGCCGGACAAATTGGTTTGACCGACAGTGAAGCACGCGGTGAATTTCGGGATTGGTTTGGGGCGTTGCTTAACAGCCAAACCGACGAGCCTCTGTGTAAATAGACAGCGGTATCAGCAAAAAATAAACAGGTTATTCTCGTGGGTCGGCTTGAGCGCAGCCAGAAACTGCACTCAAATTTTTACCGGCAGTAAATCCCGCATTATAGTGCTTCAAACTATAAATTCCCCATCTGTGATCACTCCCGATTTGTGACCAGAGCAGGCGCGCTGGCGCCCCACCAGCTTTTTGGCGAAGCCTACGCGGCGTTTGAGCGCCAACTGAGTATTACTCAGTTGGAAAGACTTTAGAGCATAAAGTAAGCTTCTACCAAGCCTGCGATTGCAGCAACCAATATAGACAGAAATGTCAGGACAGTACCCCAATACCGAAATGGGTTTGCGCCTTCAAATTTCCCAAAGGTTAACCCGTGCATAAAGCGCCCCACTACAAAAGCCGCGCTGATACCTATTGTTAGATAAACATTCGCGCCGGTATATTCCAGCAAGCCGATTAAAATCAACGCCATTGGCGCATATTCGGTGAAGTTGCCGTGTGCACGAATAGCATTTTGCAAAGTGTCTTCATCGCAATCGCCTGAGTTTTTGCGACCCCGAGCATTGGTTACGCCGATGGATAAATAAACCAAAAGCAGGCCAAGAAGGCTTGCTGAAACAAGAGTGATAAGCATATGGTGCTCTCCCTAAATAATATCCCCCTTGTGACGTTCTCTGTAATTGATGGTTTGGTCAAGTAGAGAAATTGAAAGGCACTTATACAAATATGGCTAGCGACCGGTTTAGAGATTGGGGTTTGTACCATAAAGCTGTTGCCGCTTTGGTTGCTGGGGTGGTTTTAAGCGTGGTGGTTCGGGCTTTAATCGCAATAGATGCCGCTTATGAAATCAAGGACCAGATCGTTATTGAGGCTTCTGCAGCTGAGATTTGGCCGTGGGTGATAGAGAATGATAAGCGGTCTGATTGGCAAGGCGAAGTTATTCGACTGAACGGCGTTTCAACTGATGTTGGTCGTAGCCGTATGTTATATTGGAAACGCGACTATAAACGTTGGCGGTCATATGAAGTAACGACAGAGATTGTTCCACAACGTCGTTTAAAGACCGAGCAAGAATCCGATATTGATCGGCGCTGGTGGCAAGTGGAGCTTGTGCCACAGTCCCCGTGTCGAACGCGTGTTATTTTGACAGAGCATATTAAGCCTACTTTATATGCAGATAGATTTTGGTTTTTTCAGGTGCGGGAACAGCGTCAGAAACGCCTAGAAAATTCTGTCAGAGACCTAAAGCGTTGGGTTGAGAAGACCAGCAAAGCGTGCCGTATGGAAGCAAAGCAAACACCGCCCCACGATCAAGAACAAATGGCGGATAAACCAGAGCTTACAAAAAGGAAATAGCCACAGCTTATGTTGGCGTTACTTCAAAATCGGTGAATTCCCACTGATCAATGTTTTCCATCTCAGCTAAAAACAGGTTTTCGGCTGCAACAACGGCTTCTTCTTCGCTTTCAGCGTTAACCTCGCTAACCCAGTAAAAGGTGCCGTGCGGCAATGTGGCTTGCAGTGTGACTTTTTGTTTTGCCATAGCGGGTGCCCCAAAATTGATATTCAAAAGATAGATGGCTGCTCTAGCATGAAGACAGGCACCTCGCAAATAGTCTAGCGGATATTTTTAGGCTCTCACAGTGTGGCTGTTCTTCTGCTTATAGGGAACGGCCAATAAGTTCTTTCATGATCTCGGAGGTGCCCCCATAAATGCGCTGTACGCGGGCGTCTGTAAAGTGCTGCGAAATTTCATATTCTTTCATGAAACCATAGCCGCCATGAAGCTGAAGGCATGTATCTACCAGCCGGCCTTGCATTTCCGTTGTCCATAATTTTGACATGGCCCCGCCGACAGCATTTAAATCGCCTTTTATATGGCGGGATAGGCATTGATCAATATAGGCCCAGCCTACTTCAAGCTCGGTCCACATCTCAGCCATTTTAAAGCGAGTATTTTGAAACTTTAAGATCGGGCGGCCAAAGGCTTCACGCTCTTTGACATACTCAAGCGTGATGTCAAAGGCTCGCTGTGCCCCTGCCATAGCAATCACACCAATAGAAAGCCGTTCTTGCGGCAGTTGCTGCATTAGATATATGAAGCCCGCGCCTTCTTCACCGATCAAATTGGTGGCGGGAACGCGTACTTCGTCGAAAAACATTTCGGACGTGTCAGAGGAATGTTGGCCGATTTTTTCCAAATTCCGGCCACGTTTGAACCCGTCCCGCGAGGTTTCAACTACAATTAGGCTAACACCTTTGGCCCCTTGTTTTGGGTCGGTTTTGCAGGCAACGATTACAAAATCACAATTTTGGCCGTTTGAAATGAACGTTTTGGACCCGTTGACCACAAAATGATTGCCGTCCATCACGGCGGTCGTTTTCATGCCTTGCAGATCGCTTCCGGTGCCGGGCTCGGTCATGGCAATGGCGCCGACCATTTCCCCTGTTACCATTTTAGGAAGGATGCGGTTTTTAAGGTCGTCAGAACCATAATGCAGCAAATAAGGCGCAACAATATCAGAATGTACGGCTATCGCGGCTCCACCTGCGCGGTTGTAGGCATGTTCTTCATTAATAACGCAGTTGAGACGATAATCAGAGCCCATGCCGCCGTATTCTTCGGGAAGTTGCGGGCAGAGTAATCCATTCTCGCCTAATGTGTTCCAATATTTGCGGGGGACTCGTCCGTCTTTAGCCCATTTTTCGACATGGGGGAGCGCTTCGGCTTGGAAAAACTTACGAACAGAATCTCTGAAAATATTATGTTCTTCGTCGTATATGTCACGGTTCGATAACACAGGCTGTCTCCCTTTAAGCGTCCGTTGAGCAGAAGATGGGGCGAACTATGTGGTCTGTCAAATATTCTGGACCGTACAGTCTAATTTATGACATGTGTTACTGCCCGGCAGGGCCAAACGGGACAAAGGGGGGTAGAGCAAAGAAAAGGGGCCAGAAGGCCCCCACGATTGCTTGGTTTTAAACTTTTTCAGATTTACCCTCGGGACTTCCGAAATGTCCGAATGGCCATATTCATTCTGTTTTGTATTTCACGGCGCACCTCGTGCACTGCGGCCAAGTCTTCGTTCCAGCGCTCTTTTTGTTCTTTAGTCAGATAGGGCATTATGTTTCCAGCGCGATCATCCATGCAGGTTAAATACCGATCAATCGCATCAGAATAGGAAACAACATTGTTTCGGGCTGTGCGGATTTCTTCAGCGCTGGCAGTTTCGCCGTTTGGAACATAGGGTTCGGTTTGTGGAACCTCGCCGCAGTCTACTGCAAAGGCTGAATTCCCGCCAAATGTAAGGGCCACAGCAATGGCAAAAATGGTTCTTCTCATGGGTCTACCTATTTGTCTTTTCGTCTTCAGTAATTAAGTGCGCGCAAGTTTACGCACACTTATAATATTTAGCAAATGTGCCTATTTTTTGGCAGACTTTTTAGCAGGAGCCTTTTTGGGCGCCGTTTTTTTGGCGGCTGCCTTTTTAGCCGGGGCTTTTTTAGTCGCTGTTTTCGGGGAAGCTTTCGGGGCTGCTTTTTTAGCCGCAGCTTTCGGGGCAGCCTTTTCCGCAGGGGCCTTCTTCTTAGCTGGAGCCGTTTTTTCTGAAGGCTTCGCTTCTGGCTTTGTTTCAGCTTTTGCCGCCTCCGAAGCTTCAGCCGCAGCCTTCTCAGCCTCTTGCTGGGCTGCGATTGCTTTTTGGTTGGCTTCGTCTTCTGCCTTGGCTTGCTCAGGGAACAAGTGTCGGTACATTGCGTTTACGCGGCCAGCCACATCAGAGACGGCATTGGCGAGCGCAGGCAAATTATAGGCAACACCCCGGTATGTGAAAATTTGGTTTGCGGGATTATAGCCGCGATAAACAGATTCGGATGTCAGCGCTCCGTCGCTTACTGCTGCAGGATCGCCAACCAGATCGAAAATAACATTCTGACCTTTTGTTTTATTGATCCATTCTTCTGTTTTTTCGTCAGAACGTTCCCAAATTTCAGAAAGACGGCGATCATTTAGCGCATGCTTTTCTGTTAACTGTAGCACCTTGCGAAGCGCTTCGCCGCGCCCACGTGCCCGTGCCCTTGTGGGCCATAACAGCGATGAAATTTGGCTCGCGGGCATTAAAATCATTTGGCCGCCGTACAAGACGCCCTGGCTTTGACCCGCGTTTACAGCCTGATTGAATAAATTAAACGATGCCTGCATATGTAGGCATTGGTTCCGCAGTTCATGAATGTAAATGCTAAGCGTGTTCTGATCCATGGTAGTGTTTCGCTTTTTTATTTTTGACAATTTTACGGTGCGACGCTCCCCCATAACGCAGAGCATAATCGCTTGAAAGCGAGCGATAGCACAAGCCATCCTTGCTGACCAGAGCAGATTATAACCTTGCAGAAGTCTAGCCGAGAGCAAAATTAAATTGGTAGGGCAGGCGCCGTAAGGAACAGGATTGGCTTTACCGCTGATTTAGGCTATTATCTGCGTGGGTAATTAAATTGGGTGCCACAAGATGGTAGAGAGTGTTCTTGCACCAAAGGCGCAGTCAGCGTCTGTTGTCGGCAGGGCGGACCGTGCAAGTGCGCGTGGTCCGGTTGGTGCCGTACGGCCAACGTCGCCTGTGGGCCAGAAGGCGTTTGGCGCCAGTTTTTCTGATTCTGCAACCAGCTTGCAGCCAGCATCTAATGATCAGGTCACCAGCGGATCTGGGCTTTTGTCCACCAACGTGCAGATATTGCTGGCTGAAACACGCAGCCAAGAGGCCGCGACCCCTTTTGTTGCGCCGTCAAAACTGGGACAGGCTTTGAACACGTATGTTGAAACCCAAGGCCAAGTGCGAGAAACAATTCGTGCGAATACGGCTGCTGCGGTGCCCGCTAACTCCGACGAGCAAGGCGCCCCTCTGTTGGATAAGGCTGAAGCCTAGACTTGCAAACACTGGTCAAGCCAAGTGCCGTTTGAGCCCCCCCCTTCTGAAAGCCTGAAATGAAACTTCCTATCAAGGTTGGGCGTTCAATCATATGAATGGTGCCAGTTAACTGGCGCGCGCTCAGGGGATATTTTAATAAGCCCTTAAACGATACTCAGTTGCGGTCTGCGATGCGGTGTAAGCGCGCTATCATGTTTTCAGCGCGGTCCCGCAGGTTAGAGGCACTGCTTGATCCAATAGGTTTATAGCTATAGAGCGCTAATTTGCTGGAAAAGTCGGTTTCACGAAAAATGCGAACAGAAATAACAGCAGGGTAGGCTTCACCGGGACGGCGTTCAAGAAAATCAAACTGGCCGTTTTGGAAATTAAAACTGCGGGTCGTTACCGCTGGTAGGTCTTCTGCATAATCTGCCACAATCTGGCGCAATCGCTCGGCTGGGATACTGAAGGGTTCACTATTGCCGTTGGCTTCAGCTTTGGAACAAATGGCGGCGTCACACAATAGATAGCCCGGACCGTTTGCGTTGCCTGTGCCGTCCGCATGAAAGGTCAGCGCTTCGAAATTTGTTGGCTGTAAGCTGCCTTCGCTTGTCCCAAACAGGCCTTCCCCGCCATTGGCGAGGATATACATATAAAACATCAACCCGCCAGCGATGACGATGAAGCTGATCAAGATTAAAAGAGAGCGAAATTTATCAAGCATAGTAACCCAGTTACAGCCCAGACGTGCCCAAACCGGTGGCTATGGACCCATCTCGTAAAAGAAAAGCATCGATAGAGAATTAACCGAGAATAGACCCGAGCTGCATGGCTAGGCTCATATCCCCTTCCACTCGGATTTTGCCCGTCATAAAGGCCATCTGAGGGTTAAGGTCCCCTTCAGCGATTTTGACGAAATTTTCCATGGTTACTTTTACGGTGCAGTCGGCTTCGCTGTCTTCGTTGTCAATAACCGTTGGGGATGATTTTCCATCAATGCGCACAGTGCCATCATCGCCAAAATCGAATTTTATAATTGCGGAAAGCGGAGAATGAGCACCTACACGGCTGCGCATTTCTTCAGTGATTTTTTCCAGTGTCATTCGTGTCTCCCTATTTGGTCATCATGTGTGCAGCAGATTTTTGCTGCCCGACTGTAGTATATTGGACTGATAGGTCCAACAATCAATTGCAACAAAATCAGTTCTTCTTTTTTTTCTTTAATTTCTTCAAAAATCCACCAATGCCCTTTTCCAGTTTATCTTTTGCACCAGTAGCCAATTGCTTCACTTTTTTAGAGGCCCCTGCGGCAACGAGGGCTTTGGTGATTTGCGGTTGCAGCGTATCCATAACATGGCGTGCAATCTCTTTTGGAGCGAGGCCTTTTTTATCGGTGCCAAGGTTCGTAAGCGTGAAGCTGGCAAGCGTGATGTCTTCATCCAATTTTATAAACCCATCAGTTTTTGCCTTGATGCGCGGGTTTCTAATTTCCAGTTTGCGGATCGTTAGGGTTATCTCGCTTGGTGTGTCCGCTTCGCTTTGTGGCAATTCAAGGCCTTCTTGAAAGGCTTCAAAGTTGGTTTTTCCATCTTGACGGCGCGCATTCAAAAGTGGCGCGTCAATGATCATATAATCAATGATAATATGGTTACTAAGCAGTGTGCCGGTTTCCAGTTTCATGGCAAAGTTTTTGACAGCAGCCATCGGCCCTTCGCCGTAGCCTTTGGGTTGACCAATCGTGAGGTCTTCGACGGATACCTTGCCAGAGAAAGGCGACAGTGAAACCTTTGCCAAATCAACATCAACCTTCAGCGTTTCTGGCCCGGCTGCGGTGATGCCAGTTTCAATGATATTATCAAGCTGGGAATAAAGAACAGCCAGAGAAACACCGATGATAAGTAAAATACTGATGATAATTTTTTTCAAATTACTCATGGGAACCCCTTCGCGTACCGCACGCCCACTATAGTGATCTATATGACCTCAGTGATCTATATGACCTCAATATCCAAATTCTTTGATACAATTGTTTGAGCTTGGTTTCAAATATTCACACAACCATCCGCTGCAAGAGAATAAAAGCTTAACCTTGATCGCTGTTTATGCCAGCATAGGCTTCACGATAGTCGGCCATGCCCGGAAACCCGGGTAGAGCCCGGGTAGAGAAGGATGATACGCACGTGGTGCCATTTACTCAGATATTGCTTTTTGTATCATATGCCATTTTAGGAATAGCGTTCATGGTGATACCGCCGCGCTTGTTTGGCTGGGATCAACAGCTATTCGGATTTGTCGGCATGTTTGTTTTCTTTGGGGCGTGGCAGCTGCAAAACTGGATCATCGCCAGCCGCACAGAGCGCGATTCTAGCATACGGTTAGATCAGCTCGAAGACGTAGCGCTTATTCTCAGAAAAGACTTGGAACGTACGCGCCGTGAGATGGATAGCCGAGGCCGCGAAGGCGAAGAGAAAAGTAACACATTGATCTCTGAGTTGAAAATGCTGCAAACGCTTCTGGCACAGGTTATGAGAAAAGAGGCAGAACTGAGCAGAAGCACTGTTCCTGTTGACATGTCTGAAATTAAAGAAGATGACGCGCTTGAATTGAGCGTGGATCACATGCCTGCGGCGACAGTGGGTGCAAACGGTGATGACGATGCCCAAGAAGACCCGGAGGAGAACACCCTTGAATTTGAAGACCTTGAAGATGAGCAGATCACAGACGCTGATATTGAAGGGCTTGATTTAACCCCTGAAGAGGCGGCGATGGTCGTTATGGATGATGGCCAAGCGTCGTCTGCTGATGATGATCTCAAGGATGGGGATGCGGAAAAGCTTCGGTCAGGACAGAAACGCAGCGGCCAAGCCCCTCGTCCGGGTGTGAAGCGCAAAGCCCCTATTCGTTTGATCAAACGCGAAGACCAATTGCTACAAGTGGTGCGCAGTAGTTTGTCAGAAAATAGGGTAGACCTTTATTTGCAACCGATTGTTGGCCTGCCATCAAGGCGCATCAAACATTATGAATGTTTCTCGCGCGTTCGTGACGAAGACGGCCGCATAATCTTGCCGCGTCAATATTTAAAAGTCGCTGAAAACAAGGGGTTGATTGGCACGATTGATAATCTTCTGCTGTTTAGGCTTATCCAGTTGGTACGGCGATTAGGGAAACGCAGGCCTGATTTGCGCTTTTTCTGCAATATGTCACGTTACTCTATGACCGATGATGAATTTTTCCCGCAATTCATTGATTTTATGAGCGAGAATAGAGAATTTTCAGAGCGCTTTGTTTTTGAGATTTCTCAAGATGATTATAAGATGCTGGATGACAGTGTGACGGACCGTTTGCGGTCACTTGGTCGCAAGGGTTTTGGTTTCTCAATGGATTTGGTGAAAGACTTTAATATGGATTTCGCCAGCTTAGAGTCTGAATATTTTCAGTTTATCAAAGCTGACCTAACCGACATATTGGTATCGCATCCTGAGGCGGGAGACGTGGAGGTCTTTAAATCATCTTTGCGGCGTAAAGGGATGCAGTTGATTTCCAGCCGTATCGAAGATGAAAGCATGGTGTTAAAGGCCCTCGACGCTGGTGTTGAGTTTGCGCAAGGGTATTTGTTCGGCGAGCCAACATCTGCAAATGATATGAACCGCGAACTTTAAGCACCGCTTAGGGGCGAAATGGGCTGCTTCGGCGTCATTAGGGTTGTTATATGCCAAATAAATTGGGGCAAACCATTGCCTTACCAAAGGGGCTTGGGGCGCTTGCCTCCGACCTGAAATTGATCATATGCGACTTATGGGGCGTGATGCATAACGGGGAGAGCCCGTATGTAGCGGCTATTGATGCTATAGGGCAGGCACGCCGTGCGGGTATTCAAACTGTATTTCTATCTAATGCGCCACGCCCTCGGGCTTTTGTGCGCCAGCATTTGGTTGATATGGGGGTCCCTGAAGCGCTGACAGATTTTGTTGTCACCTCTGGCGGGTTGGCGCGTGATGAGGTGCGAACCCAGTTTCAAGGCAAAAAATTATATCATTTAGGTCCGCAAAGCGACCAGAACACTATCGAAGGCCTGCCGGTTGATCTTGTTGATCGCCCAGATGATGCTGACGTGATTTTAGCGACAGATTTAGATTTTCACCGTGTTGAAGATCACAGGTCTTGGCTCGCTGGTGCGGCGAGTCGCGGCGTACCGTTTTTGTGCGCCAATCCAGACCGGGTGGTGCATGTAGGGGATAAATTATATCTATGCGCCGGCTCTGTGGCGGATCTTTATGCTCGCATGGGTGGGGATGTGCATTGGTTTGGAAAGCCAACAGCTTATGCGCTGCAATCCTGCCTTGGGGAATGCGGCATGGATGCGAACACGGACCCAAACAATATTTTGATGATAGGCGATAGCTTGCAAACCGATATGGCGGGCGCGGCCGCCGCGGGTCATAAGGGGCTATTCATTGCTGGAGGTATCCACAGAGATGATTATCCCGAGATGCTTGCTGCAGCGAAGGATAATAGGCTCGACGTTGATGCCTTTCAGCGCATTTTTGGTGCAGCGAAGGCTGTCCCACATGCGGTTATGAAACAGTTAATCTGGTAAGATAATGAGATTTTGGTGAAAGCTGTTTGTGGCTCTGGTTACAAAACCCTGTTTCTTCTAGCCGAACAGGGCGTCGATATCGTCTTGACTAACTTGTTCCCCAGACGGCATTGAGGCCTCATCGGCTTTGTCATCTTTCGCTGCTTTTTCTTTGGCAGCTTGTGCTTCAGCCTCTTTTTTGGCTTTTTCAGCTTTCTTTTTTTCTTCTTTGGCTGCGGCGTCTGCCACAGGGTCAAAGTCTTCTTCAAACATATTATCAAGCTGTTTGGGGTGAACCGGCTTGGGCGGTTCAGGCGGTGGAGGTGGTGCAGGTGCTTTAGCCGCCGCCGGAGCAGGTGCGGGCTTGGGCGCTGTAGCTTTAGGCTTTGGTGCAGCAGCCGGTTCTGGAGCCGGAGCTGGTTCTGCACTGCCGGTTCCGCCCATCAATGCGTCAACAGCGCCTTGATCAATACCTTCGCCTTCAAGCGCAGGACCAGACAAAAGGGCTTCATCTTCGGTTACTTCATCAGCGTCTGCTTTAGCAGCGTCTTCAATATCTTCTTCGGTCACACCAAGGAGGTTTCTAAGTTCCAGAACCCTTTGCTCGATGTGCGATAGTGTCTCGACAACCTTGGAAATACGCTGCCCAGTAATGTCTTGGAAAGAACATGCCTCAAAAATACGCATGACAGCGTCATTGGTTGTGGCTTGATACGCATCCATGTCACTTGCATCTGCGCCCATGATTTCTTCAGCTGCGGTCATGATGGTGTTGGTGGCTTCTTCGGTTTGCTGAACGATGGCGTCCAGCTCAAGCCCGGCGCGCGGGATGCGGGCGCTTTCCAAGTCACCCGGCTGCAAGGAGGCAATTTCCTTGCGCGCATTGGAAATATAATCTCCTAGCGCGCGGCATTCGCGGTAAATTGATGTATCAATAGTTTTGAAGAACAACTGCGTAGTGCCGATCAGCACTTCGGTCACCGAGGCGACCTCAGTGAGCGACAGGCTTGCTGTGTTTTGCTTTCGAAGGTTGTCAACAAGAAGACTAATTTGCCCCGAAAGCTCTTCAGAACTCATTAGAAGTCTCCAAGCACAGCAACCAATTTGGTTTTCAGTGTCGCGGCGTTGAACGGCTTCACGATATAATTGTTTACCCCCGCTTTTTTCGCGGCGATCACATTATCGGTTTTCGATTCTGCTGTGACCATGATGAAGGGCGTGTTTTTTAATTGATTGTCTGCCCGCACTTCTTTTAGAAATTCGTAGCCCGTCATGGGTTCCATGTTCCAATCGGAAATGATTAGCCCATATTGGCGTGCACGAGATTTTTCCAGTGCCATGGCACCATCAGTCGCTTCATCAACATTGTTGAAGCCAAGTTGTTTCAACAGATTACGGACGATACGAAGCATCGTCTTGTAGTCGTCGACGATTAGGATCGGCATACCCAAATCAACGGCCATGATATTTCCTCAGTATTTGTTGTGGCACTCGCAAACCCAGATATCTGAGTCTACATACGTCTTCAAATGGGACATTAGCCCCGATGTCATGAAGAATTGGTTAACCCAAAGATCGCTTGGTTTCAATTACTTCCGACAAATATTAGTAAAATATAGCACAAGTTTACCAAATCCGCGATGTTGGCTTCCTATTCAGGGTACATAGCGGCTGACCTGACCACGAAAAGCAAAGTGTTTGCGGAGCGCCAAACGAGAGCATGACCCCGTTTATTTAGATGGCTTGAGTAGTTTAAAAGCACGAGTCGCACACAAAAAAGGTGGTTTGGCTTTCAATCATAGTGTATGTCCCGGCGCAGCAAGCCTGTGGTGATTGTGGGGTGTAGCGTGCGCCCATATAGAATTTATTAGGCCTGACAAGGAAACTCGATGCGACTTTTTCGCCATATTGACGAACTTCAAAAAGGCAATCGCGGGACAGTCGTGGCGCTGGGTAATTTCGATGGGTTTCACAGAGGCCATCAAGTTGTGATCGGCGAAGCAGGCCGCACAGCGCGTGAGATGGGGTTGCCGCTTACCGTGGTGGTAACCGAACCCCATCCGGTTCGTTATTTTGCCCCCAGTGTCCCGGCTTTTCGCCTGACTCCGTTTAGAGAGCGCGCACAATTGCTGGAAAAGTTCGGCGTTGATCAATTGCTGGTCCTTCCGTTCGATAAAGAACTGGCCACTATGTCGGCACAGGATTTTGTGTTGGATATTTTGTGCAAAGGCTTGGACACGAAGCATGTTTTTGTCGGCTATGATTACCGGTTTGGCAAAGGGCGTGGCGGCGGCACAGATGTGCTTGGCTACATGGGAGAAATGGAAGGGTATGGCCTGAGTGTCATTAAGGCGGTTACCGTTGGCTTGGAAGGCTACGCTGGGGAAGTCTATTCCTCAACTGTGGTCCGAAAAGCACTGCAAAACGGTGAGGCACGCAAGGCGGCCGCTCTTTTAGGGCACTGGTTCACCATCAATGGGCGGGTGACAACTGGCGACAAGCGTGGACGCACCATCGGATTTCCAACGGCTAATATCGAACTGGGCGAAAGTTTGGAACCCAAAATGGGCGTATATGCGGTTCGAGTAAGCCTTGAAGGCCAGACAAAGGCCATAAGCGGCGTGGCCAATATTGGAAAGCGTCCCACGTTTGATAAGCGTGATGTGCTGATGGAAGTGCACCTCTTTGGGTTTGATGATGATATTTACGAACAACATTTGCGCGTAGAGCTGGTGGCTTTTCTGCGGCCTGAAGCGAAGTTCGACGGCCTTGAAAGCTTGAAAGCTCAGATCAGCAAAGATTGTCGGGTCGCTAAAATTGTTTTGGCAGAACCTGAGAATGCGCCTGAACGCCTTAGTGCGCCGACGCTTGAAAATTATCTAACCTTATTCCCCGAGCCTCATATTCGCGCACGTTGATAGGCCGCTTATGTGCCGGAGGATATATACCGCCGGCATCTTTGCGCTTTATTGCACTGTTCTGGGTGATATAGTCGCGCGAGTTTGATGGGTTCGCATCATTAATAATTAGTCACAGTATCTAGTTTGGGGAGGCCACTTTGGAAGCGCTATTGGATTATCACCTGTGGGTGAGCTTTTTAACACTGACATCGCTGGAAATAATCCTTGGCATAGATAATGTGGTTTTTGTGGCGCTTCTTGTGGGGCATCTGCCAGAGAAACAGCGGGAAAAGGCCCGTGTTGTTGGCATGTCGCTGGCTTTGTTGATGCGTATCCTCTTGTTGCTGGGCGTTACATGGGTGATCGGGTTAAAAGCCCCTTGGCTTGAGATCATGGACCAATCTTTTTCCGGAAAAGACATCTTGATGCTGCTGGGCGGTGGCTTTTTGGTTTATAAAGGCACCAATAGTATTCACGACGAAGTCACCGGCGATAAAATTGAAGATTTCAAGGCCTATTCTGGCGGCATGGTGGCTGTGATTAGCCAAGTGGTTTTCATCGACATTATCTTTTCTTTTGATAGCGTGATGACCGCCGTGGGCCTTACGGAAAACATTATGGTTATCATTGTTGCCATGACAGTGGCGATGGTGGTGATGATTTTCTCGTCCAGTTATATCGCTGATTTTATCGAGCGCTTCCCAACACTGAAAATTCTCGCGCTATCCTTCATTATGCTGATCGGGATTTTCCTCGTGGCCGAGGGATTTGGAGTGCATGTGCCCAAGGGCTATATCTATTTTGCGATGGCTTTCTCGCTGATGGTAGAGGTCTTGAATTTGCTGTCACGTCACCGTCGGGAAAAGAAAAAAGCGGCCAAAGGCCTGCGTTAGCTTTCCCACCGTTTTCAATTTATTAAGGCTCGGGATGCTATAGTGCTCCTTGGTTAAGGTGTTTGTTGTACAGGGATAGTGCGTGCACGCAGGTTTGTTACAATCATTTTCAGTGATGTTGGCTTTGTCGAATGAACAAACGGCAGAGGCCATGAAAGCTGTTTTAATGCAGCAGCGGATGCGGCGCGTTTCAAGCGCGTTAGATAACCGTGATGCCGTAAGTCAAATGCAAGATCACCACTATAATATGATTATTATAGAGGAAGGTTTTCCTGACCTTGGAGCCGCAGATTTTTGCCGTTTTTTACGGTTAACCAATACAGTTATGTCGGTGGCTCCGATTATTTACGGGATTCACGCGGCAGACAAAACCCGGGTGCTTGCGGGCCGTGATGCGGGGGCATCAAAAATTGTTTTGATGCCGCTGACGGGCAACTCTCTTTTGGGGACATTGCAAGCGGCCGTCCGCGAAATACGGCCTTTCATTCAGACACCGTCTTTTAACGGGCCAGACAGGCGAATTACCAAAAGCAAACCCTACAACGGGCCAGAGCGCCGCAAAGAACAGCAGGGTTTGATGACCGTAAACCAGCAAAAGCACATATTGGCAGGATAAATAGTGGCTGATTGTGTAGATTGATTGCTCGACAGACGCGGTTCACGCTGGTAAAAAGCGCCCATGACAAAGCTATATTCAGCCAGAATGCTTCAGGCAGCTTATTTGATACGAATTACTGGCCCGGCGCTTTAGTAGCGACCGGGAGTTTCTAGTTTGTCACTTTTCCATGAATATAGTTGCTGAATGGCGGCACTAACGCTGCCACATAGCCCAAAGAATATGAGACACAAATCCATGTCTGACGACCAACAAAAACGCGATTACCGCGATACCGTTTTCCTTCCGAAAACCGATTTCCCTATGCGTGCGGGCTTGCCCAAGCGCGAGCCAGAGTTTCTGGCGAAGTGGCAGCGTGACGATATCTACCGCCAGTTACGCACCGATAGCAAAGGCCGCGAGAAATTTATCCTGCATGATGGCCCCCCTTATGCGAACGGCGATATTCACTTTGGCCATGCGATGCAAAAAACGCTGAAAGACATCATCGTCAAGTCGCAGCAGATGCAGGGCAAAGACGCCCCATTCGTGCCGGGATGGGATTGCCACGGCTTGCCGATCGAATGGAAAATCGAAGAAAAATACCGCAAGAAGAAGAAAAATAAAGATGATGTTGATCCTGTAGAATTTCGCAAAGAATGCCGCGAGTTTGCTGCCCACTGGATCGACGTGCAAAAAGAACAGTTCAAACGCCTTGGCATTATCGGGGATTGGGATGATCCATACACCACTATGGCATTCGGAGCCGAGGCCACTATCGTTGAGGAACTGTTAAAGTTTTCAATGTCTGGTTCGCTGTATCGGGGCTCTAAGCCGGTGATGTGGTCCCCGGTTGAAAAAACCGCGCTTGCAGAAGCTGAAGTTGAATATCACGATTATACGTCAACCCAAATTGATGTTGCTTTTCAAACGGTCAAGACCAACGCCGAAGCTCTAGAGGGTGCGCGTGTGGTTATTTGGACCACCACCCCTTGGACAATCCCGGCGAACCGTGCTGTGTGTTATGGCCCGGATATTGATTATTTAGTCCTTCAAGTGACTGAGGTCGAGGACGAGACTCTGGCAAAAGTGGGTGACCGCTTTGTGATCGCTGAGGCGCTGGTCGCTGATTTCGCGCAGCGTGCAGGCATTATCGCCTATGAGCAAAAAGCGCACGTTAAAGGCGCTGTTTTTCAAGGCACTGTTCTCGCACATCCGTGGCGAGGCCATGCAGATGCGGACGGCTATTATGATTTCGATGTGCCGATGCTGCCGGGCGGTCATGTTACCACCGAAGCAGGTACAGGCTTTGTTCACACAGCCCCCGGCCACGGTGATGATGATTATCAAGTCGCTCACGTTGAAAACGGTATCCCTGTCCCAAACACAGTGAATGCTGGCGGTGTTTATTTTGAAAATGTCACCCTTGTCGCGGGCCAGCATGTTTACAAAGTGGCTGATACGGTCTGTGATCTGCTAATGGGTGTCGGCGCTTTGCTGGCCAAAGGCAAGTTAAGCCACAGTTACCCGCATAGCTGGCGCTCTAAGGCTCCTTTGATCTTTCGTAATACACCGCAGTGGTTTATCTCAATGGAGAAAAACGGGCTGCGCGACAAAGCCATTGCAGCAATTGATGAAACCAATTGGTTCCCCGCGATCTCGAAAAATCGCATCACGGCGATGGTATCAGACAGGCCGGATTGGATCATCTCGCGTCAACGGGCGTGGGGCGTGCCGATCACGGTTTTTGTCAATAAAAAGACCGACCAATTGCTTCAGGATGAAGCCGTCAACAAGCGTATCGTGGACGCGGTGAAAGCGGGCGGTGCCGACGCATGGGTGGCCGTGCCAGCGCAAGACTTATTGGGCGATGATTATAATGCCGACGATTATGAGCAGGTCCATGATATTCTGGATGTCTGGTTTGATAGCGGCTGTACACATGCTTTTGTATCTGAGCAGCGCCCTGAACTGAGAAGCCCGGCTGACCTTTATATGGAAGGGTCTGATCAGCACCGTGGTTGGTTCCAATCTAGCTTGCTAGAAAGCTGCGGGACGCGCGGTGTGGCTCCTTTTAAAAATGTCATGACCCACGGCTTTGCCCTTGATGGTGACGGGCGCAAAATGTCCAAGTCTATGGGCAATACGGTGTCCCCCCAGAAGATCATTGATAAATACGGCGCGGATATTTTGCGCCTATGGGTTGTCTCGGTTGATTACAAAGAAGATGTGCGCATTAGCGATCAGATTATCCAAGGCCAAGTTGATGCCTACCGGAAAATCCGCAACACGCTTCGGTATATGCTGGGCAATCTTCAGGGTTTCTCAGAGAACGAACGTGTGTCCGTCGATGAAATGCCGGAGCTAGAGCGCTGGGTGCTTCACCGTTTGTCACAAATTGATGCCCTGATCCGTGACCGTGCAAGCGAGTTTGATTTTAACCCGGTGTTCCGCGAATTATACCAGTTCTGTATCCTTGATTTGTCAGCATTTTTCTTTGATATCCGGAAGGATGCGCTTTACTGCGATGATACATCAGGGGCACGCCGCAAGGCCACGCGCACGGTGCTTGACGAAGTGTTCAAGCGCCTTGTTTTGTGGTTTGCACCGGTTTTATCGTTCACGTCGGAAGAGGTTTGGCAAAACCGGTACGGTGCGGATGCGCGAAGCGTCCACCGTGAGGTTTGGCCTGAAACGCCTACAAATTGGCGCGATGATGCGCTCGCTGAAAAATGGTCTAAAATCCGTGAGGTGCGCGGTATAGTGACATCGGCGATTGAAGACTTGCGCCGCGACAAAGTGATTGGCTCTAGCCTTCAGGCAAACGCCGATGTAACGGTTTCCAGCCAAGCGGTCCTTGATGCCTTTGAAGGCCTCGATCCGGCGGAAATTTTTATCACATCAGACGCGACTTTATCGCTTGGTGACGGCGACAGCGCTGAAATTACAGTGGCCGCAGGCGAAAAATGTGAGCGCTGCTGGACCGTGAAGCCCGAAGTCACCACAAACGGTGATCTGTGCAATCGCTGCGACAGTGTGGTCAAAGCCTATGACGAGGCGGCCCATTAATGCAGGCAGGGGTGCATTTTAGATTTGGGCTTATGATCAGCGGGCTGTTGTTGCTCGCTGATCAGCTCTCTAAATATTGGGTGTTGAATAGCCTGAAATTGCCCGAGCTTGGCACTGTCGCGCTATTGCCTTTTTTGAACTTCACTATGGTGTGGAACGAAGGCATTTCCATGAGCCTTCCTGTGGGCGACTGGATTGGGCGTTGGGGGCTTGTTATCCTTACCGCATTGATCAGCCTGTGGCTGTTAAATTGGCTACGCACCACCGTGCGGAAGTTTGAAGCAACGGCGCTTGCGATGATCCTTGGCGGCGCTATTGGCAATATTATTGACAGGATACAGCACGGAGCCGTGGTAGACTTTGTTCACCTGCATGTGGGCGGTTATAATTTCTATGTTTTTAACCTTGCGGACAGTGCAATCAGCATTGGCGCAGTGTTATTATTGTTTGATGGCTTGCGGGACGGCGCTAAAGGCCCTAAAAAAGCCTCAAAGACGCATGACGTTGATGCCAAATAGCGTCACAGTGTGCGAGACGACTTTTAAGGAGTAGAGTGAATGACACTCAAGTCTGTATCTATCATTATTGCTGCAAGCCTGCTGTTGGCTGCATGTGGCGGCAGCAAAGGCCAAAAAGGCCCCGATGAATTTGAGGTGATAAGCCGCGCTCCGTTGGTGATTCCGCCGGAAGCTGAATTAACGCCGCCGCGTCCGGGTGAACCCCGCGCACAGGAAATTGATCCGGGTCGACAGGCATTTGAAGCTTTGTTTCCGGGCAAGAAGTTTCGCCGCACAGCGCCAAAAAGCAAAAGCGAAAATGAAATTTTAAGCCACATGAGATATTCCAGCCCGGATATTCGTTCAAATGCGGGGGGCGGCAAAACCGCCGATGTGGTGAAGAAAAAGTTACTTCTTGCCGATCTGCTAAATGCCGAAGACCGTATGTTTAGGCCGGATAATATAGAAATATTCCGGGAATATGACGGATCGTAAGCGGTTTAAGGTTATATTACAC
The DNA here is from genome assembly GCA_015485385.1 of Kordiimonadales bacterium. Taxonomy (GTDB): domain Bacteria; phylum Pseudomonadota; class Alphaproteobacteria; order Sphingomonadales; family Kordiimonadaceae; genus Kordiimonas. The sequence continues at coordinate 31,897 of WFTS01000051.1, forward strand.
AGCTCATATTAGGCCGTCTGTATCCTCTGGTGCAGGCGGCCTTTCCCTTCCCGTTCAAGCTTGTTAGGGTATCCGCCATGACAGCAGACAATAGACAATCTTTACCTAAGGTGGCCGGCATTATCCATTTGCTGAGCGAGCGCACTATCAACCGAATCGCGGCGGGTGAAGTGGTCGAACGCCCGTCAAGCGCTGTGAAAGAACTGGTGGAAAATTCCATTGATGCCGGGGCTAGCCATATTGATGTGGTGATGCGCGACGGTGGACGCAGCCTTATTCAAGTTAGCGATGATGGGCGCGGTATGGATGCCGCCGAGCTTGAGCTTGCAGTTGAACGTCATGCCACATCAAAACTTAGTGACGAAGATCTGGTAAATATTGCTTCGCTTGGATTTCGCGGCGAAGCGCTGGCCTCTATCGCCTCGGTTGCTCGGCTGTCGGTTACATCGCGCGCTGCGGGTGCAGAGGAGGCTTGGACCGTGCGCGTGGACGGTGGCACCAAGCACGGGGTTGAACCCGCCGCGCATACGCTAGGAACGCGCATAGAGGTGCGAGATCTATTTTACGCTACCCCCGCCCGATTGAAATTCATGAAAACCGCGCGCGCTGAATATGGTCAGGCTGGCGATGTGGTCAAGCGGCTGGCGATGGCACACCCTAACACGGCCTTCACGCTGTCGGACGGGGACCGCACTACATTCCGCGCCCCCATGATCGGTGACCTTGTCGGCGATGCCCGGCTTGAGCGTTTGGGCGCCATATTAGGGCGTGAATTTCGTGAAAACGCGATAGAAATTGATGCCGAGCGCGAAGGCCTGCGATTAACGGGCTATGCGGGGCTGCCTACCTACAGCAGGGGGAATGCGCAGCAGCAATATTTGTTCGTGAATGGTCGGCCGGTCAAAGACCGTTTATTGGTTGGGGCCGTTCGCGGCGCGTATCAGGATTATCTGGCGCGGGACCGGCATCCGGTTTTGGCGCTATTCATTGATGTGCCAGCCGATTTTGTTGATGTAAATGTGCATCCCGCCAAAGCCGAGGTGCGCTTCCGAGATGCTGGGCTGGTGCGCGGCTTGATTGTCTCAGCCTTGAGGCATGGTTTGATGGCGGCAGGGCACAGGGCCTCTACTACGGTGGCTGGGGCGGCGCTTGGTGCAATGCGGCCGCATATGGGGAGTGTTCATACCCAGTGGCAACAGCCGGGCGAGCGCCCAAACCTTCCGTCTGGGTTTCGTGAAGCGGTTGATATGGTTTATGCGCCGTCTGGACCGGTTGCAGCGGGCGCGTTTGGTGAAGGCAGCCAGTTGGGATTGGATGCGGGCGGCGACATGGATGCTCCCAGCGCACGAAATGCAGACCCAGATTATGGACAAAGATCAGCGGCGCAGGTGGATGAACACTTCCCACTTGGGACCGCACGCGGCCAAGTTCACGCCACCTATATCGTTAGTCAAACCGCCGATGGTATTGTGATTGTCGATCAGCACGCAGCCCACGAACGGCTGGTGTATGAGCGCATGAAAACCCAGATTGCAGCCACCGGCGTTGCGCGTCAAACATTGCTGCTGCCCGAGGTTGTGGAACTGGACGAATTGGCCGCAAACCGTTTGGTGAAACGCGCGGCAGAATTAGAAGCCCTTGGGCTGGTGATAGAACCCTTTGGCGAGGGCGCGGTTGTTGTGCGCGAAGTGCCTGCAATGCTGGGAAAATTGGATGCAAAAGGCTTGGTGCGGGATTTAGCGGATGAAATCACCGAACTGGACGAAGCTTTGTCTTTGAAAGAACGTCTAGAGGATGTTTGTGGGACAATGGCCTGTCACGGAAGCGTTCGGGCCGGGCGAAGGCTGACAGTGGATGAAATGAACGCCTTGTTGCGTGAAATGGAAGCCACCCCCCATTCTGGCCAGTGTAACCACGGTCGCCCCACCTATGTGGAGCTGAAGCTGGCGGATATCGAAAAACTTTTCGGGCGGCGCTGAGAGGGCTTTACGCGAATTTCTGCCGCAGTGTTCTGATCAACTCGGCGCTTTGTTGCATGTGGATTTCTTCGCTATCCAATATTTTATGGATCAAGCGCTTTTTAAGAGAGTCTGCATCAAACGAATCGGGTAAATTTCTGTGACCAGCAGCATCAATGATAAAATCGACCATCCGGTTCGAGGCATGGATGCGACCCCACAAATAATCATTTTCGCGCGCGGACCGACTGAAAAAGGCCCCGAAATTAAACAGCTCGGTGCCGCGCAGAGGGTTTTCGCCTTCTGCCAAATGCCCACAATCTAGGGGGCTGATGCGGTCAACACGGATTTCATCTACTTCTAAAAGATCGGCGCGCGCGGTCATGGGTTGGGTTAAAACATCATAAAAAGCATAGCCAATATAGGCACGGAACAGAGTGATTTTCAGGTCTGGATCGCGCAGGCTTGAAAGCGTTAAGGCTAGGAAATCATCGCTAAGAAAATCAATATCCTCCAACATCATAACGGATCCGATACAATCCATGATCGCACCAATCGTGTCTTGGGATAGCGCGCTTTTGTCGGGCCAGATTTCAGACACTGATTCCATATAGATGTCTGCGTGCCAGCGACTGCGGTATTCTTCTAGGCTTTTATACATCTGGCGTTTGGTTAATTTATAAAAAGCGGCGGGTGTTCCATTATTATGGGTTTGCATATATTGGTTTAAGCGCTTGACGGTAAAGCGCAGTCGCCGCACGCGGAAATCAATATCAAAGGTGCGTAGAAAGCCAACATAGGCCAATTGCTCAGAATAAGGCTGATCGTTCACACGCCCAAGCAACTGCATATCATGAGCCCAAAGATTGATCACGGCCCGGGTTTTGTCTAAATCCAAATTTACACCGTCAGCGCGCGCAATCGTGACCAGTAATTCTGCAAGGCGTTCTAGCAATATCTGGATTTTACTTTGGATATAGGAGCCGTAAGCAAACCCGGATTTTTCCTGCGCCAGCCGATTTCCGCGCTCGCGCCAGCTTGCCAGCATAGCGGTTTCTACCCGCCGTTCGCTTTCCAGATCAATCATACTATCAACCATCAGGCGCACGTCTGCTTCGATGGTTTCAAATACATTCTCTAACCGGCGGGCCTCCTTGTTGCTTTCTTCGATTGCGCGTAGATCGCCGTAGATCGGTTCGCTCCTTGGGATTTCCGCTAAAGACGACAAGATAGTGCGAAACCAGCTTGGGGTGACTTTTGGGACAGGAGGCAGACCTTCAGCCGGATCGTCTGGCAGGGGGTCTACATAGATAATGCGCCGGTCTACTTCCCGGTGGGCGGCTCGGTCACGCGCAGCATCAATGGCTTCGGCAAAGGGTTTGTTATTGGTTACACCGCCGTCAATGAAGGACATGGCCTGAAGCCTGTCAGGGTGCTCCATATGGGCTGGAAAATTCTTAGAGAGAAAGGCTTGGCGCGCCGGCCAACTGCGCCCGGTTTCGGCTAAAAATGCCTCTAGGTCTTGGAAGCGGATCGGAGGAAAGGCCCCCGGAAAGGATGATGTTGCGCGCGCTGCAAAGCCTAGCCCGGCAATATTATCGTCTGCCAGTTCGCTCATTAGGTCTTGGCCTTCAGCGTCTTGATAGGTGAAGTTCAGTGTTACTTTATGCTGCCGTTCAGCAATTTCTTTGGGGTCATGCAGTTTCAGGCGGCGCGTTTGGCCGAAAAAATTTGTCATGGAAACAAACAGATCAAGCTTATGGCCCATCGGCACCAGCGTTGAATTATCATCAGACCGGCCCATTGAAGCACAAGCACTGACCATCCATCTGAGCATTCGTTCGCCTGAGAAAGGCGGCTGGAACCAGCGCGACCGCAAAAATCGTGAGAGTTTGCGTTTGCTCTCTGGGTCTGGTTTTTCCGCACCAAAGATACGGCCCCCAAAAAGCCAGATCAGGGGATAGAGATAAAACTTGCTGGTCCGTTCGGCAAGCGTGCCTTTTTCCATCAATTCTTCGATGTCGCCCAGCTCCATCCATAGGTCTCTGAGCGGGTCAAAGTCTAGGTCGTGGGCAAGCGCGCGCGCGAGGAAAATCCCATTGATCCCCCCAGCGGATGTGCCAGAGACAACATCAACAATCACCCGAATATCTATCTTTTCGCCAAGGCTTTTGAATATCTCAAAATAGAGGTCTTCGGTGTCGGTGGCGTATGGGCGCCGAGGGGCTGCTTGCTCGAATGTATCGCGTCCACCTTCAGAGCTTTGATACGCCCGAGACGCGCGGACCAGCTTGAGTATCTCATGCGAGATACCGTTCATATAAACCGCTAGTGATGCCCCGCCGTAGCAGACCAGTGCTAGCCTGAGTTCGAGTTCACGCATGGCGCGTTTTCCTGAAAGGCCCAAGGCTAAATGCCAGAGACCCAATTAAGTCCTTATGAACATTACAACTTTTCGGTGCTTGCCCCAAGGATTTTATGGTGTGCAACCTCAAGCGGCTTTTAAAGCCAAAAATACGGTGCGCTGGAGGCCCTGACTGCGCTCGTCGATCAGCTCAAGGTCTGCGGGCAGAGCAAGAGCATCCCCTTTGGCGAGTTCGCAAATAATAACACCATTTTCAGAACCGCCGGGGGTGATCCAATGAGCGCTGATAAGGCTTTCAAGCGTGGGTTCAACAAGGCCTTTGTGGTAGGGCGGGTCCATAAAAATAAAGGCATATGGGTCTTTTGCGGCTGGCAGCGCCCGCGCGCTGGTGGTTAAAATATTGCTTTGATCCATCACCTTCAGGGCGTCTATATTGGTTTTTAAGCATGTGACACTTTTGGGCGATTTTTCAACAAAAGTGACATGCGCCGCCCCGCGCGACAGAGCCTCAAGCCCAAGCGCACCGGTGCCTGCAAACAAATCCGCCACGCGCGCACCGGAAAAATCTGGATATTTGTGGTGTGACAAGATGGAAAAAACCCGTTCTCGCATACGGTCAGTGGTCGGGCGCACCGATTTTCCGTCTGGTACTAAAAGGCGTCTACCCCTATGTATTCCTGCGATTATGCGGCTCATTTCCGGCCTTTGGATGGGGGTCTGCGCGGTTGATTTTTGCTGCGATCTGGCACGCCTTTGCTGCCCATTGTTGCACGGTCTTGTCCCTTGGGTGGGCGCCCTTTGCGTTCAGCAGTTGGACGGCGACGAGCCGAGGTTTCATCAGGCCGATCGTCTTCGAAGCGGGCTTTAAATTTGGCACTTCTGGCAGAAGGTTTTCCAGACCCTCCAGACCCTCCAGCACCAGATTTTCCAGACGCCGTGACACCTGACTTGGCCGAAAGTTTACTGCGCTCTGGTCGGCGGCTGGTGTTGTCTGCATCTTCGCCTTTAGCGTTCCGGCTACGCAGGCGGCGGTTTGGACCTGAACTGCCTTCATCACCGCCTTGGGCCAGCTTGAATTGGCGCCGCCGTTTGGCACCGGGTTTGGCTTTGGTATCTTTTTTGGCTTTGGCCCATTTGCTTGGGTCGCGCTTGACAGTGTCGGTGCCCATGGCTTGGGGGGCTTCGCCGAAATAATCACTCAGCACTTCGTAAAGCTGTTTTTCGCCCACCGGTGCGATGCTGCCAACTTCCAAAGTGCCAAGCGAGAAAGGGCCATAATGGGTGCGGATCAAACGGTTTACCGTTAGCCCTAAATGTTCCATCACTTTACGGACTTCGCGGTTTTTGCCTTCACGAATTGCAACGCTGATCCAGGCATTGCTGCCCTGTTGGCGCTCAAGCGCGGCATCAATTGCACCGTAGTGGACCCCGTCAATAGTGGCGCCGTCTTTCAGCTTCGCCAACGCTTTTTCGTCCACCCGACCATAGACCCGGACACGGTATTTCCTAAGAATACTATTGGCTGGCAGTTCAAGCCAACGGGCCAGTTCACCATCGTTGGTGAAAAGCAGCAGCCCTTCGGTATTCATATCTAAGCGACCCACTGAGATGACCCGGCCCATATGGTCTGGCAAGCGGTCGAACACGGTTGGGCGACCTTCAGGGTCGCGGTGGGTTGTTAGCGTGCCGCGCTTTTTGTGGCTGCGCCATAATTTGGTCTGCGACACTTCAGTGATCGGGTTGCCGTCAACGGTAATGCCCTTCAAACTGGTGACCAATGTTGCGGGCGTGTCAAGAGGTTTGCCGTCAATGGCGATGCGTTTGTCTTCGATCATGCGCTCGACCTCGCGCCGTGAAGCAACGCCCGCCCGCGCAAGAACCTTTGCGATGCGCTCGGCTTTCGGCGCAGCGGTCTCGTTTGTTTTGTCTATATCTGTCATGCGGCGCACCATAGGGATATGGAACCAAGCGCGCAACCATTTGCAGCGCGAATAGTTTGATTGAAAAGCCTCGGCATGGGTCTACTGGGCCCAAGACTAACTCTTGACCCTTCTTAGCATACCGGGGTAGGGCAAGACTATGATTGATCAATTCCCGCATATGCATACAGCCCTTGAGGAAGCGAAAAAGGCAGCGACCCTTGGTGAGGTGCCAATCGGCGCGGTTGTTGTTGGCCCTGAGGGCGGGGTGTTGGCGGCGGCTGGTAACCGGATTATCGGGCCTAAAGACCCAACCGGCCATGCTGAATTGATAGCAATTCGCCAAGCCGCCCAAACGCTTGGGAGCGAGCGCCTAACCGGATGCAGTTTGTTTGTGACCCTTGAGCCCTGCGCCATGTGCGCACAAGCGATCGCCTTTGCCCGCATTGGCCGGCTGTATTATGGGGCAGAAGACCCAAAAGGCGGCGGCATTACTGTTGGCGCGCGTATTTTTAGCCAGCCGACAACCCACCATAAGCCAGAAATCTACGGCGGCATTTTGGAAAATCAATCGGCACAATTGCTTAGAGACTTTTTCAGCGCACGGCGTTAAACTCTCGGTATGGGAGAAGATTTTAGCGCGAAAATAATGCTGATGGTGACTGACGCTTGGACTTGGGTTCAGACCAATTTCCTTGAGCCTGAACGCCTGCTTGAGCTGGCGGCAATCATCCTTGCGATCATCACGGCCCGTATCGGCTGCAATTATATCCACCGAGGCATTATGAAGGCGTTTGGCGATCGGGCCTGGGTTCGCAAAGCGGACCGCCGGTTCCTGATGCCAATTTTAATCGCCGCAGTTTCTATATTGCTGATGTGGACAGCCATCTTCGTTCTGCAACCCTTCATGCATACATATTTGCTCTCGATTTCCACCAGCTTATATACGGCATGGCTGTTTATACGCCTCGCGGTTGGAATGCTTGCAAACCGGGAATTGGCAAAGCTGATCGCGGGTGTGACATGGTCGGTTGCGGCATTGAACATCATGGGGCTTCTTGACCCAATCCTTAAGGTTCTGGATTCTGCGAAACTGCCTCTGGGCGAGATTGAGCTTAGTGTTTTGTCACTCCTTACGGGTTTATTGACATTTGGTCTGTTGATCTGGGGAGCCTTTGCGCTGTCTGCTCTGATTGAGCGCCAACTGAAAACTATGGAGGGTGTTCCGCCCTCAGCCCGGGCTTTGATGACCAAGGTTGGCAAAATTGTTTTGGTGTCGCTTGCGTTCTTGATCTCGTTGAATGCAACAGGCATTGACCTAACGGCGCTTGCGGTCTTTGGCGGTGCGTTGGGTGTTGGCCTTGGATTTGGTCTTCAAAAAGTAGTCGGGAATTTTATCTCAGGCATCATTTTGCTGGTGGATAGATCGATCAAACCCGGTGATGTGATTGAAACCGGCGGTACATACGGCACGATCAACCGGCTTGCTGCGCGCTATACCAGTGTGATCACGCGGGACGGCACCGAATTTCTTATCCCCAATGAGGATATGATCACGCAGCCTGTGGTGAATTGGTCGCACAGCCATAGGCTTGTACGCCGCCGTATCCCTTTGCAAGTGGGGTATGAATGCGATGTCAAAAAAGCGATGGCTTTGATGGTTGAAGCCGCGATGGAAGAAAAACGTACCCTGCGCAAACCCGAACCGCGCACCCTGATGCGGGGCTTTGGCGATAACGGCATCGATTTGGAACTGCGTATGTGGATCAATGACCCGCAAAATGGTGTCTCAAATATTGCCAGTTCTGTTATGCTGCGCATCTGGGATAAATTTAACGCGGAGGGCATCCAGTTCCCATATCCGCAACGTGTTGTGCATGTAAAAAATGACGCTGGGGACAACCAGCTCGGGTGAAGACTAAATGTGACGTGGGTTTATTTCGGGGACTGAATATTTGGATAACATAGCAAAATTATATGCGCTACCATTGGAGGTGCTCACGGCGCTAGGTGCAGGGTATATCGGGTACAAGATATTCGCTACGGGCGTTGACAGGGTGCATAAGACACATGATTCCATTTTTCAGGTTTTTATTTTTAGTGTGCCAGCATATTTGATATTTGGGTGGGTTAAGAAGCTTGAAAATTCAGCTATTGAGTGGGCCGCGATGGCCTCATTCTTAGGTGTTATTGCCTTTTCCTTGTTCGCAAGGCGCCTTTTCCCTGCAATAAAAAGTATTCCGAGTGCCCTTGGCTTCACTGATGAAAATTATTGGCCCAACACTTGGGTAGCTCTTTTGAACGAACCTAAGCAAGATTTGAAGCGGATTGATGTCTTGTTGAAATCGGGTGAATGGTTGGAAAGTGACTTTGGGCAAGTTCCCTCCTGCGTACCACACTATCCCGCTGATTTGGATACGGAAGGGAATTTGGCGCTGTATGTGACCGGGAGGGTAAATACTCGGGGCATTCGGACCTTATATGGTAAGCAAGGAGTGAATTCAGATGATTGGGGGGCGACAATCACTTACATACCGCAACGCGAAATCCGCCGGGTCCAATTTTGCAAGAAAGCAAAACAGCCCCAAGCGGTTTGGTGGAAACGTATGGCGTTATTTTTTTGGCGGTGGCGGTGGCGGTGGTGCCTTGGGTTCGGCTTGGTTAGTATTGTTGGTGCCGGGGTTTATACTTGCTTGCTCTGAACTTGTCCGTGGGTTTACGGAATCTATGACTAGAACACGGCGAGTTTCGGTTTTTTTTGTCATGAGGGTCTCTAATTTTCAGACTTAAGAAATGATACGATAGCATATAAAGCTAAAAATTGAAGTTTTGCAATCAAATTTAAAAATCGCAACACAGGCAACTAATAATAATCGTATTGAGTAGATATACGACAGCAAAACTCAAACTTTGAAGGGGAATATCAATGAATATGGGTAAGTTTGTTTTGAATGTAGTTGCCGTGTTTATTTTATATGGGCTGCTTTATGGCGCTGTTGGGGAGATGGTGTTTGGCGGCGCGTTTGACGCCATGATGGCAATGGATTTCTTCATGCCCGAAGAAGAAACATCAGTTTCCATGCTTTCATATCATCTGGTTCAGACTGTCATATTTGTTTGGCTTTTTAATAAAGCTGTTGGCTCTGGAGATTTAAAAGCGGGGGCTATGTTTGGCTTGATGATGGGCTTTTATATTATGGCCAGCGATTCTGTTTGGATGGCGGGGATTAAAGATTTCCCAAGTGAAGCTCGCATAGCTTTGAACATCTTAAATATTGTCATTGGCGTGATCGTGGGAAGCTTCTTGGCCTTCATGCAAGGCAAAGGGTGGGGCTCTGCCGCCGCCACTGAGGACGGTGGCGCTAATTAATCAGCCCTCAATATAGGCCCAGTAAGCTTCAGCTAGACGGGTCGCGGCGGGGCCGGGGGTTCCGCCGCCTATGACCGTATCGTCAAATTTTACGATTGGCATGGTGCAACTGGTGCTGCTGGTTAGGAACATTTCTGCCGCTGATTTAGCCTCCTCAACCTTAAAGGCGCGGGTTTCGACCTGCATCTGAAGGTCTTTGGCCATCTGCATTAGGGTGGCGCGGGTGATGCCCGGCAGGATGTTGTCGTCGGTGGAACGCGTAACCAGAGTGCCGTCTTTTGTGACCATCCAGATATTTGTGCTGCTGCCTTCGGTTACATATCCATCTTTGTCATACATGACCGCTTCAAAGCCACCAGCTTCGCGCGCAGCTTGTTTGGCAAGGATATTGGGCAGTAGGGAAATAGATTTCACATCGCAGCGCCCCCAGCGAATGTCCGGCTGGCTGGACACATTAATTCCGATCGAAGCGCGGGATTTTACCGCCGCCAAATCAAGCCGCCGGGCTGTTACCACCAGTGTGCTGCTGCTGTTGGCGGGGAAAGGATGGTCGCGCTTTGCAACGCCGCGTGTCACCTGAATATAGAGAAAGGCATTTGCCAGCCGGTTCCGGCGCACGGTTTCCTTGAAGACAAAAGTCATCGCTCGGCGGCCCATTGGCATGGCAATTTGTAGCTCGCGAAGGCTGCGCTCTAGCCGGTCTAAATGAGGCTCTAGATCAATCAGCTTGCCGCTTGCCACTGTGATGCCTTCATACACACCGTCAGCAAATTGATACCCACGGTCTTCAATATGGACATAGGCGTCGCTCATAGGCACATAAGCGCCGTTTACATAGGCTATGCGGGACATGTCATTCTCCAGTTGCCATTTTCTCAGGCTCTAAAGGGTCGATAAAGATCATCAATAGCAAAACCGGCCATATGATCAAGCATGTTGCAGTGGTAAGCGCTGTTAACCCCAGTTGAATGAACGGTGCGACAAGCGCGGTGGCTGCGGCGGCAAGTCCGGTGACGGCCATCAGCATTAAGGCCGAGGCGCGATCATCATCGTCGTGTGCGGCTTTCAGGGCTTGCAGAAAGCCGGGGCCGCCCCTGAGGCCAAGCCCCATATTGAGCACCCAGAATAGATATTTCAGATCAGCCGGGTTACCGCGTCCCCAAAGGGCATATGCGAGCAGCAGCATGGCCCCGATAGCGGCGACAATATTGCCCGCGTTGATCACATGTTCAGCGCCAAAACGTTTGACAAAATTACCCGAAATATTAGCGGTTAGGATAAAAACAGAAACGCCGACAATCTGCATGGCGATAAAATCGCTGATTGTGCCGTCCATGGTTTTAATGATCACGGCGGGCGCTGAGAAAACGAAGGTTAATAGCCCGCCAAGGACCAAAGCGTGCCCCAGAGAATAGCGAAGATATGTCGCGTTTTTCACTAAATTGATATAGCTCCCGGGCTTCAGATTGGCTTTGGTGCCGATATGAGGAAGCAGCTTGGGCTTTAAGATCACTGTTAGGCTGACCACACCTACAAGCGCCGCTGTAAGCAAGAAAGAGGCAGTCCAGCCGTACTGGATATGGAGCCATGCTCCGGCGATAGGGGCAAGGCCCGGCACTAAGGCTTCGATGCTGCCCATGGCGCTCAAGGCCCGGACGGATCCCAATTCAGAAAAGAGATGGCGGATAAGGCCCGGTGCCAAGACGGCAGATCCTGAGGCAAAAATGCCTTGCAGCAAACGCACACCGATTAAAGTTTCAACCGAAGGGCTATATGCCCCGGCCAATGAGGCAAGGCCGTATCCGAACAGGGACCCGACAAACAAGCGCCGCCGACCCATGCGCGCCGCCAAGCTGCCAAAGGAGATCAGCCCGATCATATTCCCCGCGACAAATGCGGCCAACACCAGTTGGGCAGTGGCGGTGGATGTATCAAATATATGCGGAAAATCGGGAACAGACGGCAGCACCAGATCAATCCCCGCCAGCCCCATCACTGTACCAGCAACAATGGTCGCAAAGGCGAAAAATACGCGCATTTTTGGGGCCAGACTTTCTTGCATGCGTCACTCCTGTTCCAGCGCGAGGGGCCTACTCACGACGGCATCGTTTATAACAACATTTATTACAAGCACGAAAAAACTTATATTTTATATATCGTTGACAAAACACCAGAAAACAGCAACACAAGACCTATCAATATGCATATGGTCCCGAAAGGGTGCTTGAAAATTTCAGGCAAGGGAAAACGGTTCAATGCCGTTACAGCCCCCGCTACTGTAACTGGGTACGAAAGAAGCAATTTATGCCACTGGCGTTTGGCTGGGAAGGCTGCTTCATTCGGTTTATCCGGGAGTCAGGATACCTGCTAGATGCATTCATATGATTGTTTCATCGGGTGGACGTGACACATGCTGCAACGAACGCAAAGCCGTCAGGCTATAAGCGTCTTTTTACGGTATCATACGGTGGAACAATCTTTTTACTGCGCGGGTTGGCGCAATAAGGAGAAAGAGAATGCGTTCCATATCTAAGACTAACCACTTATTAAACAAAAGATTTCATGTTCGATTTACCGCATTGGTAAGTGTTGTTCTCGCGGTTGCGTTGCTGCGTTTATTGCCGCACCCCCCTAACTTCACCCCTGTGGGGGCCATCGCTTTGTTCGGAGGGGCTTATTTTAAGCCCAAATACTGGGCTTTCCTTGTTCCAATTGCCGCGATGCTTATAAGCGACATTGGTTTGGAGTTGTTGTCAGGGCGCGGCTTGCATGCCTTGATGCCGGTCATTTACAGTTTGATTCTTGCGACCGTTGCAATTGGCCTACTGCTGCAGAAAAAAGTAAGTTTCGGGCGGATATGCGGCGCGGCGTTTGGCTCGTCGCTTTTGTTCTTTGTGGGGTCTAACTTTGCCGTTTGGGTTATGAGCACAAGTTATCCCTCTACAGTGCAGGGACTTTTGGCGTGCTACACGGCGGCAATTCCTTTTTTCCAGAACACTTTAGGCGGGACACTTTTTTATTCAGCCTTGATGTTTGGAGGCTGGGCTTTGGCAGAGCATAAATTCCCCATTTTGGGCGCGCAAACACCAAAGGCGCTTGCTGTATAGATGGCGCATATTAAAAAGAAAGCTGTCGTTGCCTGGAGTTCGGGCAAGGACAGCGCCTACGCCTATCATATAGCGCAGCAATCCGGTGATTATGACATTGTTGGTGTATTAACCACCTTGTCGGAGGGAACACAGAAAGTTGCGGCACATGGGGTGCGAGAAGCGTTTCTTGAACAGCAATATTCACGTCTAGGCGTGCCTGCTTATAAGGTATATGTGCCAAGACCATGCTCGAACATAGTGTATGAAAACCGTATGGGCGTGCCCTTGCAGCAGTTAAAATCCGAGGGTGTAACGCATGTGATTTTCGGAGATTTATTCTTGGATGATATCCGAGCGTTTCGGGAAAATCAGATGCAAAAGCTAGGCTTAAAAAGCGTGTTTCCTTTGTGGGATATGCCCACACATAGCCTAGCCAAAGACATGATAGCCTCGGGCCTGAAAACTATTTTGGTTTGTGTTTGTGCCGAAAAATTGGGCAAGAGTTTTGCGGGGCGAGTTTTTGACCGATCCTTATTAGAGGACCTGCCCGCAGATGTGGACCCTTGCGGAGAAAAGGGTGAATTTCATACGGCCGTTATTGCGGGGCCGATGTTTGAAAATGAAATACCGGTCTCATTCGGGGATGTGAGAGAAGACACTGGGTATTTTTATGCTGACATTTTGCCGCGCTCGTCTGTCGTAGAGGGCCGGAAAAAATGAAACAACTCGCAGTGCCTGAGGGTCCACGACGAATCGTGTGCTTGACAGAAGAACCAACGGAAATCCTTTATCTACTAGGTGAAAGTGACCGTATTGTTGGTATCAGTGCCTATACCGAGCGCCCGCCTGAGGCGAAATTGAGCAAACCTATTGTCTCGGCCTTTGTCGGCGGTAGCGTTCAGAAAATAAAGGCCCTTAAACCCGATTTGATCATAGGGTTTTCTGATGTCCAAGCTATGCTGGCAGGCAAATTAATAAAGGCAAACTTGCCCGTATTAATTTTCAATCAGCGTAGTGTGCAAGAAATACTCGACGTTATTATGGCAATTGGCTGCCTGGTGCAGCGGCAAGCAGAAGCTACGGCTTTGGTTGCGACCTATATCAAGCGGATACAGTCTATGCGTTTGAGAAATACACAATTGAAACAGCGCCCTAAGGTCTATTTCGAGGAATGGAACGATCCGATGATCACGGGTATCCAGTGGGTTAGTGAACTTATTGAAATAGCGGGCGGAGAAGATGTTTTTGCAAGCCAATCTATGGGGCAGGCTTCAAAGGACCGCTTTGTTAGCGTTGAGGACGTAAGGGCTGCAGAACCAGATATCATGCTGGCATCTTGGTGTGGGAAGCCGTTCGATAGAGACGAGACCTTGCGGCGTTTTAAAGGGCTCTCAATCCCTGCTCTTGAAGGGGACCGAATTTACGAAGTGCCGTCGTCTATTATCTTGCAACCGGGCCCGGCAAGCTTAACAGCAGGGCTGGATTTTCTGGAAAAAATCATGAAAGAAGCGTTTGCGGACTAAGAGGCTAAGCGCTTTTGTTGCTCTGGGTTTTTTCGACAATGCAATCATGAAATTGATGCACCAGCTCGGCGACTGTATCGGGGGCCTCTACTTGGGGATAGTGGCCAATACCCGGCAGCCGCGCCAGTTTGGCTTTTGGCACCAAATTGGCCCAACCATCCGCAGCGTGGGCTCCGGAGACCGGATCCTCAAGGCCGTTGATCAACATCATTGGCATATAAGCGTCTTTTAAGGCCCCAACCCAGCGCGCGGCGTTCTTTTTGCGTTCGCGCATATAGCGGATGCGCCGAGTGAATGCTCCGCGCCCGTTGATGCCTTTGATTGCAGGCCAAAATTCGGCAAGACGATCGCCGGTTGGGCGGGTGTTTTTCCCAAAAATATCGGCGAAGCCTTGCAGGAATTTAGCCTTATTGACAAAGCGTGAGAAAATTGGCCCGAAAGGCCCCGCGAGCAGCTTTTGCGCCGGGCGTGGGCGGTGTAAATCAGGGATCATGCCACCGTTTAAAAAGACAGATGACAAAATGCGAAACGAAAGCGAGCTTTCATTGTGGCGCGCGATCAGTTCTTGAGCCACGGTATCGCCGACATCATGCGCAAGGATGTGAACCTCCTTGATGTCGCGGTGGCGCATCAGATCTTCGATCATATCAGCCTGATCCATAATGCTACAGGTTTTCAGCTTGGCATTTAAAGACTGCCCATAGTCCAAAAGATCAGGCACCACCATATGGAAGCGGCCCACAAGCAATTTTGCAGCCCAGCACCAGTCCCAACCGCTTGTGGGAAAACCATGCAGCATCAACAGCACTTGGCCTTTTCCGCCCCGTTGGAAAAAGACATTATGGTCCCGCCATTCAAAATATTTGCCGCACTGTTTCCATTGCTCAAACGATAGCGGTGCCTTTTGGATGCTCATTTTGGCCCGAGCATATTGTTCGGCCTAAGTATATTTTTCCGTAAGGGCATGTTTTTGTCCACACATGTTTTTCGTTACGGCTTCTGCCGTTTTTTGCCATCTTTGGGCTTATTGCGTTAACTAGGGCGCTTACCCGGTTAGGGCAAATCTTATCGGTGAAATAATTTTATATGCTGTGACTTTAAACTGTATTTTAAGCGGGTATTTTTATCGTGGGTTTGTGACTTTCTTTTATGCCTCTGCTGCTCTAAGGCTAAATGCTATCCCCTCAACAAGCTCGGAGCGCCCCATGCAGACCTATCCTAACTTTGTTAGTCACCTTGAATGCGGTATTTCAGGCGAAAGTGATTATGCGCCGGGTGAAATCCATGCCTTGTCACGCCGTGGGCGGCCACTGTTGGTACGCTATGACCTACAAACCGTGAAGGCAGCGGTTGATAAAGATGATATGTGGGCACGCGGTGGCGGCTTTTGGAAATGGCGCGAATTGCTGCCGGTTACAAAATCTGAAAATCTGGTGACGCTTGGCGAGGATGATACCCCCTTGATGGCATGTCGTACTTTGGCAAAAGACCATAGCGTTACAGGGGATATTCTTATCAAAGATGAGGGCCGCCTGCCGACCGGAAGTTTTAAGGCGCGTGGGCTTGCGCTGGCGGTGGCCATGGCCAAAGAGCTTGGCCTTACACGCCTTGCGATGCCAACAAACGGCAATGCAGGGGCAGCGATGGCGGCCTATGCCACACACGGCGGCTTGGAAAGTTATATTTTTGCGCCAGACGATACGCCAGACGCAAATATCCGTGAAATTCAGTTGATGGGCGGCAAAATATGGCGCGTGAATGGCCTAATTAATGATTGCGGAAAAATTGTTGGCGAAGGCAAAGAGGCGATGGGGTGGTTTGACCTCTCTACTTTGAAAGAGCCCTACCGCATTGAGGGCAAAAAAACCATGGGGCTTGAACTGGCCGCACAGCTTGGCTGGCACGTTCCGGATGCGATTTTTTATCCGACAGGTGGCGGCACGGGCTTGATCGGCATGTGGAAAGCGTTTGATGAAATGGAAAAGCTTGGCTGGATTGGCCCCAAGCGTCCCAAGATGTTTGCGGTGCAAGCCACAGGATGCGCGCCGATTGTCAAAGCGTTTGATGAAGGCAAGCGCCACGCTGACTTATGGCAAAATGCCCATACATATGCTGCGGGTATACGGGTGCCGGTCGCGGTTGGGGATTTTCTGATCTTAGACGCTGTGCGGGAAAGCGGCGGGGCTGCTTTGGCGGTGGACGACGAAGCGATAGAGGCCGCGCGTGCGGAAATTGGCGCCCGCGAAGGCATTATGGTTTGCCCTGAGGGAGCCGCAACCTACGCCGCCTATCTCAAGGCGCTAAAAGAAGGGCAAATCGGTAAATCAGACAGTGTGATGCTGTTCAACTGCGGGAACGGCTTGAAGTATCCCATGCCTGAGGCGACCAATATCTTAGATAGACATGCCCCTATTGATTATGACTTAATGCTTCAGGGGTAATTGCTATGGGGATAATCGCAGTGGGGAATGTGCAATGAAATATTTTGTCGGACTAATAATAGCGGTGTGGATGGGCGCGGGGGCTGCTCTTGCGGAACCACTTGATTATTATCTGGTTGAAGGTGTGTCTTACGACCAAACCATACCTAAACCCCATGAAACGCTTGGCCATGATATTGGCGACCAACCTGTGCGTCATGATTTAATGGTTTCTTATTTGCGGCAATTGGCTGAGGCTAGTCCGCGCATTTCAGTGGAAACTATAGGCTATAGCCATGAAAAGCGCCCAATCCTGTTTTTCGTGGTTACGAGCCCTGAAAACCACGCGCGCTTAGAGGCGATCCGTGAGAACCATCTAAAACGCACAAATGCCAAAACTGCCAAACAAGCCAGCGATGATATGCCGGTTGTCACTTGGTTGAATTACGGTGTGCACGGTGCGGAAGCCAGCGGTATGGATGCGTCCATCCCGACGCTTTATCATCTTGCCGCAGCGCAAGACGATCGCACCAAAACCCAGCTTGAAAACAGCGTGATCTTGATCACGGCTGTGTTTAACCCAGATGGCCATGCACGGCGCGGTGCGTGGGTAACCCAGTATGGTAGCGATATTAGAAACAGCGACCCTGCCAGTGAAATTCACAATCAAATATGGCCCGGTGGACGCACCAATCATTATATGTTTGATCTAAACCGTCAGTGGCTTTTGCAAACGCAGCCGGAAAGCCGGGCATGGCTGGCCAAATGGCACCAGTGGAAACCTGAAGTTTCTGCTGATTTTCACGAAATGGGTACAAATAGCACCTATTATTTCCACCCAGGAGTGCCAACGCGCACATACCCGTTGATCCCGGAAAAAGGGGACAAGCTGGCGTATGAATTGGCGGGGTATCATGTGAAATGGCTCGATGGCCAGAAGAAGCTTTATTTCTCGCAGGAAGGCTTTGATAATTATTATATAGGCAAGGGTTCAACCTATCCGCAGGTCAACGGCTCTCTGGGCTTTTTGTTCGAAGCAGGTGCGCAAATGGGCATTGCCAAAGAAAGCGATCAGGGCCTCAAGACATACGCTGAAAATGTGCAAACTCATGTGGGGACTAGCCTTTCTACCATCGAAGGCGCGGCGAGTATGCGCGAAAAATTGCACGCCTATCAGCGGCAGTTTTTTAAGGACGCGCCCAAGCTGGCCAGCGACGATGATGTGAAAGCTTATGTGTTCAGGGCACCAGAAGATAGTGCTCGGCTTGATATGTTTCTTGATTTGATGGCGCGCCACAAGGTGTTGGCTTACAAAGTTAAAGGGAGTGTAAAATCAGGTGGGCGCAGCTTTGGCAAGGGCAGCTATATTGTGCCGATGGATCAGCCGCAGTACCGCATGGCAAAAGCTCTGTTTAACCGTATCACCGAGTTTCCAGATAAAGTATTTTATGATGTCTCTGGCTGGACGCTTCCCTTGGCATATGGGCTTGATTACGGACCCGTAACAAATAAAGTTTCCAAAGCTTTGGGTGCTGCGGCAACCGACAGTGGGTTTGTCGCGCCAGAGCCAGACATCGCCCCTTATGCCTATGTGTTCCGGTGGTCTGATTATTATGCGCCTCGTGCTTTGAATGCCTTGCTTGAGGCGGGTATTCTTGCGCGGGTTTCCAAAGAACCCATTCGGATAATGACAACACGGGGCAAGGTTTCACTGGCGCGCGGCGCAGTGATTGTATCAAAGCATCACCAGCAAGTGGCCTCTGGCACAATCGACCGCCTGATGAAAATGCTGGCAGCAGAGAACCGCCTGACAGTTCATGCGGTCACATCGGGGCGTACTTTGGATGCGGGTGCTGACTTGGGTGGCCGTAATACGGTCGCTGATTTGCGCGCGCCCAAACCTTTGCTTGTGGTTGGCGCAGGCGTTACGCCGTATGACGCTGGCGAAGTCTGGCATCTGCTTGATCACCGAATGAAAATGCCGGTGACACTGGTACGCAGGGATAGGCTCAAGACCGTCAAGCTTGGTCGCTATACCCATATTATTTTGGTTGGTGGACGCGGGGAGGCCTTGCCGCCCACGATGAAAGACAGCGTGATCAGATGGATTAAGGCAGGCGGTACTTTGGTGGCGCACCGCCAAGGGGCTAAATGGGTGAATGACACACTATTTGGTCGCAGCAAAGATACAGAATCCGACAAGAAAAAGCCAAAGTCTGTGGCACGCTTGGTTTATAGTAGCAAAGGCCAGAAAGACGCCGAACATGTTATTGGCGGCGCTGTGTTTGAAAGCAAGGCTGATCTGACACACCCGATGGCGTTTGGAATTGTGAGACCCCTTGTTGCCACCAACAAGAACAGCAGTTTCGCTTTGAAGGTGCCTAGCGACCCTTATGCGCAAGTGGCTGTTTACACGAAAACACCGCTTTTATCTGGTTATGCATCCTCCAAGCGCCTGTCTGAGCTGGCTGGCACTCCGATGATGACAGCCGAGCGTATGGGCGATGGTGCCGTGATTTTGTTTGCGGATAACCCCAATTTCCGTGCCACCTATGTGGGGGCTGAGAAGCTCTTTATCAATGCGCTGTTTTTCTCCCGCGCGTTTGATAAATCGCGTGCCGGCGAAGAAGCCGATGCACAGGCAATAGAGGATTAAACGGCATATGTGCCGCGTTTGGCACACAGCGAAAGGCAGCATAAGAAAGGCTGGTTATGAAAAAGATATGTCTCGTAATGCTGGTGATAATGCTTGCAGCGTGCGGCGAAGAAGGCCCGGCCCCTGAAAGTAAAGTCCGAAAAATATCTGACATATATTTCCGCATTGCCATGGAGCATGTGGCCGGGGATGCACGCACATTTCAACGTCTGATGACACCGCAAATTTTGGCTGACGGGGCTCGTTGTGTGCAGGATAAAATCGTCTCTAAGCGGCTGGGTATATATGGACGTGGGCGACTGCAATCTTTGTTGACCAAACATTTGTTTGCGGATGAACTTGGCACTTACCGCAGTTTTTTAGACCAGAAGGCCGTTAAGGCCAGTATGGAAAAGCGGGTCAGGGATTTGGGTTTTAAATCAATCGCAGACGCAACAAAAAGCACCAATTTGGTCGCGAAGGCCTTGGTGCAGGAATATGCTTATTATGCGCGGTTTACCGATATTCACCAGATGAAAGCTGGTATTAATCCTGCTAATTTAATCGTGAAAAATTGCTTGCCGGTTAGCCTGAAACGCTATCTGCCTACTTAATATAAAACCGTCCACTTACGATAAAATCACCCACTTGATTTAACCAGCGCCTTGCTCTTGGTTAGTTTTCAATTTCAGCGGGGTAAAGGCCATACTCTTTTGAGAAATAAGACAGTTCATCAGATTGCAGCATAATTTTTAAGGCCAGCGCCAATCGTTCAGCTTTGTCGGCGTGGCGTTTATGGAGAACGTGATACACCAGCCTGTGTGCGAAGACTTTATGGCGAAGCTGGGTTTTATCCGATGTGTAATCTTTGCGTAGATCAGCAAGGCCAATACCGTCAGACAGTAAAATATCTATCCGACCTCGCTCTAGAAGCGGGGCTACACTTTTTAGATTATGCAAAGGCACAATTTTGTTCGTATAGGGTTTCAAGCGATCAAGCGCGGCGCGTTGCCCACTTAACACCCCAACCGACCGGCCTTTTAAATCAGCAAATGTGCCAGAAAAATCTGTGCTATTGAGCCAAGTGAACTGAACATCCACACGGAAAATGGCTTGGGGCACCAGTAAGCTGTAGTTTTGGGCCTCGCCTCTATCGGTGGCCACGCGCACCATCTCGGCGTCTAAATCACCATCCGCCAATTGTAGGGCTGATCTTTTGGCAGGCAGAAAAATGGGCTCCATGCAAAGATCCGCAATCTTATACATACGCGATAGAACGGGCAATATTATGCCCGAGGCGGTTTTGCCAAAATCCGAGAAAACCCCTACTTTCAGGCAGGGTGTACCCTCACGATTATTATTGGCGTGCGCAGGGGATATAGGCGCTATCGCTGTACAGGCCACAAATGCGGAAAATATAGACAGCAGTAGGAATATTTGCCGCATAGGTGTTTCTGCCTGAAAAGCCACTTTAGGGTTTGTCTCGCCGCCAAGAGCCATATGAAAGAAGGGTGGCAGGCAAGCGTGCTCACTCTCATGTAAATTAAAGCATGACCGCGTTAAATAATTGGTTAATGGGAGGGGGAAGGGGAGAAAGGGAGGTCAGTCTTGAATATCAGGCACAGATAAACCGTAGCCTTTATCCAAACCATCCATTTCACCGTTTTTAATCATGCTTTGCAGGGCTTTGGTCAGACGCGTTACTTTATCGGCGTGCCGTTTGTGGACGACATGGAAAATATCGACGGTTTTAAAGCTTTTAGACTGTAAGGCTAGGTCTAGGGCTTCGCACCCTTTTCTGATTTCAAACAGCGATACACTGTCCGAGATTAAAAAATCAATGCGCCCGCGTTCTAGAAGTTCGGGGCCTTTCTCAAGGGTTTGTAACAGTGTGATTTTATCTGTGTATTTTGAGACAAGCCTGTGGATGGAAGTTTGCCCTCGCAGCATTCCTATGGACCGCCCGGTTAAATCTTTCAACGAACCGCTGAAGGGTTTTTCGCCTATCCAGGATATTTGCATGTTGGTTCGAAACATGGGTTGAGGGATCAAAATACCAGGATGCTTGGTGCGTATAATCGCTTGTTTGGTGCGGAACATCTCGGCGTCAATTTGCCCGGCTCGCAATTGAAGGGCGGATCGCCGGGACGGCAAAACAATGGGCTCCATGCAAAGACCGGCTGTTTTATACATGCGTGTTATAACAGGCACGGCAATATCAATGACGGTTTGCCCGAAATCAGAGAAAATCCCGACCTTTAGGCAAGCTTGTTCTTTTGGACGTGTCTCTGTTTGCAGGGCAAGCGCAGCAGCATTTGCACCCCTGTTGCCGCCCACCAACACAGCGATTATTAAAAAAGGTAGGAATATTTGCCGCATAGGTGTCTCTGCCCGAAAAGCCAATAGTGTAGCTGCCTCATTTTGCGGGCAGGGTTAAGCCTTTGAAAGACTAGAGCATGCCGCCTTAAACAAATGGTTAAAGGGTCGCAAGCGCGGCTATCTGGCCTAAAGATACGCGTCATCTGCGTCTAAATCCCGCAATGGTTGCGGCGAGCCGGTTTCTGCTCGCAGCCAATCGATGAAGTCTAGGACTCGCTCATTTTTCAAATTATCATGTGGGCAGACAATATAATGTTTGAAATCAAGCGGTACACCCGTGCCAAACGGGCTTACCAGACGCCCAGATTTCAGGTCTTCCTCAGCGATTACGGACCGCGCAAGCGCAATGCCGCGCCCTGCAACAGCGGCTTCAATCGCCAATGCATTGCCGTTAAAATGCAAGGCAGGCATGCCGTCAGGGGTTTCCAGTCCGGCCGCCTTTAGCCACATGGTCCAATTGGGGGCGCTGTCATCTTCAACCATGCTGTCGTCGTGGATCAGCGTATGCTTTAAAATTTCAGACGGGCAGTCTGCAAAGGCTTCGCTGTTTACAAGATCGGGCGAGCAAACAGGAAAGACCGTTTCCCGCATGATTTCTTCAACAAAAAGCCCGGGGTAGTTACCCAGCCCATAGCGAATGCACACGTCGGTATCGTCTATTTTGAAATCCGTGACTTGCATTGTGGCTTCAATTTTCACCACCGCATCCGGGCGACGTTCATAATAATTGGCAATATGAGGCACCAGCCATTTACTGGCAAACGACGGCGAAACGCTGATCTTCAGATGGGTGTTGCTTTTGCTATCCGTGAGAATATCCACCGATTGTTCCATCAGCTCGAACGCTTCTTTCAAGGGCGCGAGCGATAGCTGCGCTGCCTCGGTCAGCACCAGCGAGCGATTGGTGCGGCGGAACAGTTCAACGCCAAGGAATTCTTCCAGGGACCGTATTTGCTGACTGATTGCAGCTGGGGTCACGGATAGGTCATCTGCGGCGTGTTTAAAACTCATATGCCGGGCGGCGGCATCAAAGGCCCGAAGGGCATTCAGCGGGAGTAGAGATCTTTTCATAGTGCCTCCGGCCAGCGGGGTTACGGCTGGCAACATTAGAAAAACTAACTGGGCCTATAATAGAACGCTGCTCTCAATTCGCCAAGCCCCTTAACGAAATTTGCAGCAAAACGTAAGGGAAACGAGGGTTTGTGTGGTGTGTTGGAGCTTAGTTCTTGGCCAGAACACGGGTATTTTCAGCAAAGCTTAGATGAATACCACATTCGGTTTTTGACTGCCCACGCCAGCGGCCCGAACGGTCATCCTCGGTATCTGTGACCCTATCTGTGCAGGGCATACAGCCAATGGACGCAAACCCTTCCGCCACTAAAGGGTGTCGCGGCAAATTATGGTCGCTGATATAATCTTGCACATCCGCTTTGCTCCAGAGTGCGAGAGGGTTTACTTTCACGCGGCCATCTGCGGCCTCAAAATGTGACAGAAGTGACCGTACTCCTCCTTGGAAGCGCTTGCGTCCAGACGCCCAACCTTCAAAGCCGTATAGCACATGTTCTAATGGTTTTACTTTGCGAATAAAGCAGCATTTGTTGGTGTCTGTGGTCCAAAGCGCGCCTTTAGGATCGCTTGAGGATAGGTCGTTCTGGTCAGGCGAGATTGACCGCACATCCTTCAGGCCCAGATCAGCTGTAAGTTGGTCGCGGAAGCGCTTTGTTTCGCCAAATAATTTGCCGGTATCAAGAAACAGCACCGGGATATCCTTTGATACACTTGCTGCAATATGGAGCAAAACAGCAGATTCCGCCCCAAAGGAGGAAACAAGTGCGAACCGGCGGCCAAAATATTTCAGCGCTCCGTCAATCACTTGGGCTGGACTTGACGCACCGTAACGGCTGTCGAGCAAGTCGGCAGCGCTGAGGGCATCAAAATATCCAGCGTCTTGTAAGGCGGCTTGGGCTGTCACGATGCGATCCTTGCCCCTAAGGTAGCGTGCCTACTATGAGCGACAGAGCGCACGCCGGTGTAATCAGACTGGTAGAAATCCTTAAAGCGCACCAGCGCAGTTTTGAAAGCCCCCACCCGGCGGTTATCGGCGATGTCAACGCTATCAAAACCAGCACGCAAAAGAAAAAGCGCCTGATCAGGGATCACCGGGCCAACAGCACGAATTTCGCCCTTGAAGCCGAGGTCTTTGCGCAAGCGAACAGCCAGCGAAAAGCCGCGCCCATCCGTGAAAGCTGGGAATTCAATGACTATCAGAGCAAGTGTATCAACAAGGGGGGCAAGCGTGCGAAAGTCAGTGCCAGCAGGCA
>WFTS01000052.1 GCA_015485385.1 Kordiimonadales bacterium
AATATATAGCTACTGAGAAGGAGCCGAAGGGCATTGCTTCTCTGAATGAGGAGATGAGCGAGTTTTTTAGAAAAGCTGCTTTCGTGAAAGATACAGACGAAAAGCGGTAAAAATAATCATCCTGAAGCTTTATGGCCCCCAAAAAGACCGCCTCCCGTCATTACCCGACTTGATCGGGTAATCCATGCGGTGGTAGTTCGTGTTTGCATGGGAATTTTATATTTCAATACGGCCTAGATCCCGGATCAAGAGTGAGATGACGGCGGGCCGTAGGTGTCGATAAAGCTGAACGGGCCGCCGGTGATGTAGCAGACATGCCTGTGGGCCAACAAATTCATGCCCGACGTCTGGGTTGCACCCGACAGCTTTATGAAGTAAGGGCTATGTTGAAAACTATGAGTGTCGTTCTTCTTTTTTGATGGTTTCTTCGATTACGGATATTGCTTTCCTACACATGCTTCTGATGTGCCTAGCGTACTCGTTTGGCCCATCGACAATATCGAATGTATCAAGGCGGTCCATCCTACCGTAATTTTCGGGGCGAAACCTAGCGGTCTTCATTCGGTTCAAACACTCAATCCGCAGTGTGCTGAACTCATCGTAAAAGGACTGATATTCAGGTGTATCAATTTGGTTTGCCCGATTGTTCAGGTCAACAAATTTCCGACGCGAATCCATCACAAGCGAGAAACGAGCATGGCGTGTCAAATGAGGGAAAAACTTAGTTATCAGCCATTTTAAAAGTAACCACACTCCTAAGGAAAGCGCTGTGAATGCAACCAAATAATACAGTACCTCTGCAGTCGGTGACGCAATAAAATCAGGGACCGCACTTTCGGGCCATAGAAATATGTATAGATCAACTAAGTTGGCATTTAATGTTGTTATCCCCACTGTCATGAGGACACCTACACTAGTTAATATGCATTTGAAATATTTATTCATCACATAGCATTATCACCTCTCGGGGTTGAAACCAAATGGTTGAAAGTAGCCTTGTAACTGTTCAAACTCATGGCATTAAAAAGGGCCGCGTGAGCAGCCCTTTTTCGGTGTGTTGGTTTGCCTCGCTTATGCGGCTTTGGCGATGCGGCCTCGGGTGTCGCCTTTTTCGTAGAAGGCTTCGCCAGCGTCCGCCATATCGCGCAGCATTTTAGGCGGGGTGAAGCGGGGGCCGTAGGCCTTGGCCAAGCGGTCGGCTTCAGCAACAAAGGCCTTGAGGCCGTAAGTGTCGATAAAGCTGAACGGGCCACCGGTGAAGGGCGCAAAACCCCAACCAAAGATCGCGCCGATATCGCCTGAGGACGCATCAATAAGCACGCCTTCTTCAAAGCAGCGCGCAGCCTCCACCGCTTGACGGATCATGAAACGGCTTTTTACTTCCTCAAGGCTTGGTTGATCATCGGCGAGCGGGAAATGGTCCTGAAGGCCCGGCCACAGGTATTTTTTGCTGCCGTCATCGGGGTACACATAGTTGCCTTTTTTGTTTTTGCGGCCGTACCGTTTCAGTTCTACCACCATCTTGTGGACAAAAGCATCCGCTGGGCTTTCAACATATTTATCGCCCAAAGCCTTCCGTGTGGCCATACCAACCTTGTAAGAAAGATCAAGCGCCACCTCATCGCCTACAGCCAAGGGGCCAACGGGCATGCCGGCCATCTTGCCAGCATTTTCAATCAAGGCCGGGTTCACACCTTCTTGCACCATCGCATAGCCCTCTTGAACGTATGTTCCAAAGCAGCGACTGGTATAAAAACCACGGCTGTCGTTAACGACAATTGGGGTTTTCTTGATCTGGCTAACATAATCAAGCGCCAGCGCGATGGTGGCATCGTCAGTTTTTTCGCCGAGGATGATCTCAACCAACGGCATTTTATCAACCGGCGAGAAGAAATGGATGCCGATAAATTGGTGCGGGCGGGTAAAGTTTTTCGCCAAGCCCGTGATCGGCAGCGTCGATGTGTTGGACGCAAAAACAACATCCTTGCCGATAACGGCTTCGGTGGCTTCTGTCACGGATTTCTTGATGTCTTCGGCTTCAAATACGGCCTCGATGATCAGGTCACAGTCTTTGAGGTCTGCGTAATCGCTGGTGGTGGTGATGCGGTCCAAGAGGGCTTCGCCTTTCTCCTTGGAAACCTTGCCTCGGCTCACGCCTTTTTCCACAAGTTTACGGGAATAGTCTTTGCCTTTTTCAGCGGCCGCTTCATCGCGGTCTAAAAGCACAACCTCCATGCCAGCTTTGGCGGACACATAAGCAACACCTGCGCCCATCAGCCCCGCGCCTAACATGCCAAGGCGTTTGATCTTTTTGGGTGCATATCCATCAGGCCTTAGGGAGCCTTTTTCAACCGCTTGTTTGTTGATAAACAGGCTGCGGATCATGTTGCCTGCAACGGGTCCGGCCAGCAGCGTCATGAAATATTTGCTCTCGATGCGGATGGCCGTATCAAAATCAACCACACCGCCTTCAAACAAGCACGATAATATCGCCTGCACTGCTGGATAATTATGGTTGGTTTGTTTCTGCGCCATAGCGTTCGCGCCGATAAAGGTTTGCACGCTGCCGGGATGCATAGCCCCAGCGCCGCCGGGGTATTTAAAACCTTTTTTGTCCCACGGTGCGATCGCACTTGGGGATTTTTTGACCCAAGCTTTGGCTTTTTCCACCACATCTTCGGCAGGGGCCATTTCTTGAGCAATGCCAAGGCCCATAGCGATTTGGGCATTATAGGGCTTGCCTGTCGTGATGGCTTGAGCCGCCGCCTGAATACCGGTTAGGCGGGGCAGGCGCTGTGTTCCACCAGCACCCGGCAGTAAACCAACCTGCACCTCAGGGAAGCCTAGCTGCATCTTGGGGCTATCTGCAATCACGCGGTAATGGCAAGCCAGAACCAGTTCAAAGCCCCCACCAAGCGCGAGGCCATTCACGGCTGCTGCAAAAGGTTTGGTGCCTTCTTTGGCCAGAAGCTTCCGGTTTTTGTCGCCGGTTTCCAATTTACGGAAAAGCTTATTGAGCCGGAAGGCCGCTTCGAATGCGTCTTCAGGTGTGGCTTCAGTGGCCGCTTGATCGCCAAGCATGTTCAGGTCCGCACCTGCAAGGAAAGCGGGCTTGCCAGACGTGATCACAGCGCCTTTGATGGCGTCATCCGTCAGAACACGGTCCACGCAGGTGTCGAGATCCTCGATCAATTGCGCATTGAAAACATTCATGCCGGTGTTTGGTAGGTCGATTGTCAAAAGCGCAATACCGTCGCTGTCGACGTCAAAACGAATAGTATCTGTCATTGTCTTATAACTCCGAAGGTCAGCGCTTAGACGCGTTCAATGATGGTTGCGGTACCCATGCCGGCGCCGATGCAAAGTGTCGCAAGGGCGGTCTCTTTGCCTGTGCGCTCTAGTTCGTCCAGAACTGTGCCAAGGATCATCGCGCCAGTGGCTCCAAGTGGGTGCCCCATCGCGATTGCACCGCCGTTGACGTTGATGTCGCTATGATCAATGTTCAGCACTTCCATGAAGCGTAGTACAACGGAGGCAAAGGCCTCGTTAAGCTCCCACAGATCAATGTCTGAGGTGGACATGCCTGCGCGGCGCAGAGCTTTTTCTGCGGCATAGGACGGGCCTGTGAGCATGATAGTGGGCTCGGAACCGATAGAAGCCATTGACCGCATACGCGCCCGTGGTTTCAGGCCAAGCTTTTCGCCGATTTCTTTGGTGCCAATGAGGATCGCGGCAGAGCCGTCCACAATACCGCTTGAATTGCCCGCATGGTGGATATGGTTGATTTTTTCGATCTCAGGATATTTTTGGATTGCGACATTATCAAAGCCAAAAGCCCCCATGTCTGTAAATGCTGGTTTTAGAGCACCGAGCGATTGCATGGTGGTTTCAGGGCGCATAAATTCATCGTGATCAAGGACAGTCATGCCAACAACATCTTTGACGGGCACGATAGATTTTGCAAATCGGTTTTCGTCCCATGCGGCTTTGGCGCGGCGTTGGCTTTCTACCGAATACGCATCCACATCATCGCGGCTATGACCATATTTGGTTGCGATTAAATCAGCGGAAATGCCTTGCGGCACGAAATAGCTTTTAAAGGCCACTGCTGGGTCCATCGGCCAAGCACCACCGTCAGACCCCATTGGCACTCGGCTCATGCTTTCAACGCCGCCACCAATGGCCATATCGGTTTCGCCTGCCATAACCTTGGCGGCTGCGATATTGGTTGCCTCTAGGCCAGAGGCACAAAACCGGTTGACCTGAAAGCCAGCCGTGGTTTCAGCATAACCCGCAGTGATCGCCGCAACGCGCGCGATATCCGCCCCTTGCTCGCCCACAGGGGCAACACAGCCAAGGATGACGTCCTCGACATATTTGGTGTCCAGATTGTTCCGGTCCCGCACGGCTTCCAGCATTTGGGCTGCCAACTGCATCGGGGTGATTTCGTGCAGGGCCCCATCTTTGCGGCCTTTACCGCGCGGGGTTCTGACAGCATCATATATATAAGCTTCGGTCATGGTGTGTTGTCCTTGTTAATTTAGGAGCATTTAAAAATTTGCTGCGTCAAGCGCCATAAGATTGTCTGCACCGGCTTCAAGTTCCGCACGCTGCGCTTTGGTTTCTGGTAAACGGCGTTTCATATAATGGCGGCCTGTGATCAGCTTGTTCTCGTAGAAGGTAGGGTCACTTGTGCCCGCGTCCAGTTGATCCAGCGAAATTTTTGCCATTTGCGCCCACTGATAGCCTAGCAAGACATGTCCCATCATATGCATATAAGCGGTAGAGCCAGCACCAGCATTGTCTGGATTTGCCATGCCGTTTTGCATCAGCCACATGGTAGAAGCTTGCAAGTCTGCCAGCGCCGCAGAGAGTGGCCCGACAAAATCAGCCATTTTTTCATTGTCTTTATTGGCGGAAAGGAAACTTCCGACCAACTTGAAAAAGGCTTGGATGGCGCGCCCGCCATGTGCGGCCAATTTCCGGCCAACCAGATCAAGCGCCTGGATGCCGTTTGCCCCTTCGTAGATTTGGGTGATACGGGCGTCGCGGACAAATTGGTCCATGCCGTGTTCAGTGATATAGCCATGTCCACCAAACACCTGCTGGCTGCTGGTGGCATACTCGTACCCCCGGTCGGTGAAAACGCCTTTCATCACCGGCGTCAAAAGACTGACGATATCGTCAGCCCACTGACGTTCTTCTTCGGTTTCTGCGTCGTGGGATAGATCAATGAGCATTGCGCACCATAAAGCAGAGGCTCGGGCGGCTTCGTTGAAAGCGCGCGCGTTCATCAACATGCGGCGCACATCTGGATGCACAATGATAGGATCAGCGGCTTTGTCTGGGGCCTTCGGGCCTGAAAGTGCGCGCCCTTGGATGCGGTCATTGGCATAAGCAACAGCGTTTTGGTAGGCGACTTCAGATTGTCCGTACCCTTGCACAGACACGCCGATCCGCGCGGCGTTCATCATGATGAACATCGAACGCAAGCCCTTGTGGGGTTCGCCAAGCAAAAAGCCTTTGGCACCGTCATAATTCATCACACAGGTTGAATTGGCGTGAATGCCCATTTTTTCTTCGATTGATCCGCAGATCAAATTGTTGCGGTCCCCTAAGGTGCCGTCGTCATTTATGTTAAATTTAGGCACGATGAAAAGGGAAATTCCCTTAACGCCTTTTGGGGCGTCGGGCAGGCGTGCAAGCACCAAATGGATGATATTTTCGGCAAGGTCATGTTCTCCCGCCGAGATAAAAATCTTGGTCCCGGTAATAGCATATGAGCCATCCCCATTTGGTTCCGCTTTAGTGCGCAACAAGCCAAGATCGGTGCCGCAGTGTGGTTCGGTCAGGTTCATGGTGCCGGTCCAATCCCCCGCAACCATCTTGTGCATGTAGATTTCTTTCTGAGCGTCCGTGCCGTCAATTTCGATGGCGGCGCGCGCGCCTGCTGACAGGCCGGGATACATGGTGAAGGCCATATTGCTTGAGACCATCATTTCCTCAACACAAAAGCCCAGAACATGTGGCAGGCCTTGGCCGCCATATTTTGGGTCTGCTGTTAGGCTGGTCCACCCGCTTTCGGTCAAGAGATCATAAGCTGCCTTGAAGCCCTTGGGTGTCGTGACAGAGCCGTCTGCATGGCGTGTGCAGCCTTCTTGATCCCCAGAATGATTGAGGGGCGCCAGTTCATTTTCACAAAGCTTGGCGCCTTCCTCTAGGATCGCAGACACCAGATCAGGGGTCGCATCGCTATAACCGGGCAGGTTGGCGTATTGGCCGATGTTCAAGACCTCATTTAAGATAAAGGTCATGTCTTTTACGGGGGCGGTATAAGACGGCATTTTTCTTCCTTAATTCTTTTAGGTGCATTCAGTTCCAGCCGGGGAGGGCTTGGGGGTGTTCAATGAAAATGACATTAAATTGGGCTGTACGGACCAAGGGGTTCGCCGGTTTCACGGTTTACCCACTCGCCGTTTTCAGCGCGGGTTAGGTTGCTGATTAAATCACAAAATTCTGTAAGTTCATCAATGGTGGCATTGATATCATCGCGCTGGGCCTCAAGGGCCGAAATACGGCTGCGGCAACGCTCTAGTGTCACGGATTGCTGTGTTTTGCGGCCATCGCCTAGATCGTAAAGATCCAGCATTTCACCGATTTCATGAAGTGAAAAACCAACGCGTTTGGCGCGCAATATCCAAGCAAGCCTGACGCGGTCTTTGCTATGGTAAATACGGGTTTGGCCTTGGCGCTCGGGCGAGATAAGCCCTTGGTCTTCATAGTGGCGCAATGTTCTGGGGGTCACGCCGTAATCACAGGCGAGCTCGTTGATGGAATAAGTATGGCTGGCGGTTTTTCGCATGCAATATGTCCCTTCAGTCAGGCTATATAGATAGTTAACGTTGACGTTAACGTCAAGATATCCGCACATAAATTTGCTAGGTAGCTGAAATCGCACTATATTTTTAATGACGAGCGCTATGGCACTGTCTGGTTTGGTGGGAAAAGCCGCCAAAAATTCCCCGACTCGGTTAAATTTGTACCCTAGAGTGCTAAAATATAAGCAGGCAAAAATAGGTTTATCAGGAGAGAGAATATGGCCCCAAAGTTTGAAAGTTTCGCTGAGTTTTTCCCCTATTATCTGGCTGAACATTCGCTGCCGGTGTGTCGTGGGCTACATTATGCGGGCACTACGTTGGCGACCTTGACGGCCTTATATGCGCTGTATAGCGGGACATGGTGGATGCTTTTGCTGTTTCCTGTGATCGGGTACGGCTTTGCTTGGCTTGGCCATTTTGGCTTTGAGAAGAACCGTCCGGCAACATTTGATTATGCAGTTTGGTCCTTAATGGGGGACTATAAAATGTACGGCCTTTGGGTAACGGGTAAGATCGGTCCTGCAATGGCAGATGCGCTTGAAAAATATGGCCGCCGCAACAGCAAGGCTTGAGAGTAGGCACGGCCATCATATGGGATATTGCTACCTTAGGCTGGCGCACTCTTGGGCTAGAAAATCTTGAGCCTATGATTGCATTATTCACCGTTTTTCGGTAAGAAAGTGCTAGAGGGCCCGTACAGAGCCCCTTTTCACTGCGCGCTTGTTTCTGGACCCGTTTTCTATGCCGCTTTATCTACCGATAGCCGAAATCTCGATGGACATTTTCCTCGTGATCGGTATGGGGGCCATTGTTGGCTTTCTATCCGGTATGTTTGGCGTGGGCGGCGGATTTTTGATGACCCCCTTGTTGATATTTGTCGGCGTGCCACCCGCAGCAGCAGTGGCAACACAATCAAATGTTATCACTGCGGCCTCTGTTTCTGGTGCCCTTGCACATTTTCGGCGACAAGGCATCGACATAAAAATGGGCATTGTGCTGATCATTGGTGGCGCAATAGGGGCGTATTTTGGGGCGGGCGTTTTTGCATACCTTAGGCAGTTAGGGCAAGTAGACCTGATGATCTCTTTGGCCTATGTGGTGTTTTTGGGCTCCGTTGGTGGCTTGATGTTTTGGGAAAGCGTGCGCGCGATTTTGCGGCAACGTCGTGGCTATGTGCCACCAAAAATTTCGCGTGAAGATAGGCATAAGGCTTGGATCCACGCGCTGCCGTTTAAAATGCGTTTCCGGAAATCAAAGCTTTATATCTCGGCGCTCCTTCCTCTGCTAATTGGTATGCTGGTGGGCGTTCTGGCGGCGATCATGGGTGTTGGCGGCGGTTTTGTGATGGTCCCTGCGATGATATATTTGCTTGGTATGCCTACCAATGTGGTGATCGGAACCTCGCTGTTTCAGATTATTTTTGTTACTGCGCTGACGACAATTTTTCACTCCGTTAATACACAGACAGTGGATATTTTTCTTGCTGTATTATTGCTGTTTGGCGCAGTTGGGGGCGCACAGTTGGGCGCCCGTGTTGGATTTAAGCTGAAAGGCGAATATCTGCGGGCGTTATTGGCTATGTTGGTTTTGGTTGTCTGTGCGAATATGGGCTTTGGTCTGGCGTTAGAACCGGACGAGCTATATAGCGTTGCTCCTGCTGTAAGCACGAAGGCTGGGCAGTGATGCGGCTTTTTACCCTTATATTGGCAATATTTTTTGTCTTGGTTGGAAACACACCCGCAACGGCATTGGTCACAGACTTATCCAATAAGCGCATTGAAATCCGCTATAGTTTTGACGGCGCGCAATTGATTTTATTTGGCGCTGTTGGCTCGTCGGCAGTGGATCCCGTTAATGATGCTTATGATATTGTGGTTGTGGTGCGGGGGCCGGAATCAGCAACAATTGTGCGCCGTAAGGACAATGTCGGTGGTATTTGGATCAATGATGCCAACCTTAATTTTCCAGCGGCCCCCGGGTATTACGCTGTGGCGGCATCCCGGCCCCTTTCAGAAATTGCCCACGCAACGGTTTATGCAAATTACGGTATCGGCTTTGCCAATCTTCCTTTGATTGCGCGGACAGACCGAGGGCTGATGGAACCTGACCCGGATTTTAAGAAGGCTCTTTACCGCCTGCGCGCTAAGGAAAACCTTTATCGGCAGGAACTCGACAGCGTGACCCTTGTGGCGGAGGGTTTGTTCCGTACAGACGTATATTTGCCAGCAAATGTGCCGGTGGGTGAATTTCTGGTTGAGACTTTCGTGTTCCAAGAGGGCAGCTTGAAGGCTCGGAATCGTATTCGCTTGAATGTGGACAAAGAAGGCTTTGAACGCGCAGCTTATGATTTTGCCCATGGGTTTCCGTTCTTATACGGATTGACGGCGGTTTTGGTTGCTCTTGGTGCCGGTTGGTTGGCTGGTGTGCTTGGTAAAAAATAAAGCACACAAACGCATGCGACGGCTCAGCCCCTTTGAAATTTACCGTGTGCGGCGAATTGGGCCGATTTCGGCATCATCAGCAGGTCGCCCAACTCCTTTTTCAATCTCAAACATATAGCGCCCACCTTCGGCGCGGGCCATATGAAGCTTGTGGCCGGACATGCGGCAAAAGGCGGGCATATCTTGAACCGAGGCCGGATCTGATGCGATTACCAAAAGCAAATCGCCGGGCGCCATTTCATCTAATGTACGCCGAGCGCGCAGCACTGGTATAGGGCACAATAAGCCCGTCACATCCAATTCTTGCGAAAAATGATTCTTAGTATCAGTCATACCTGTGGGGTCTCAATTCCGTCTTTAGTTTCATAAAACCGCGAATAGGATACTGCATATACCGAGAGGGATACTGCCTACAGAATAAAAGCAAAACCTCAATAGCGCGTTAACAAAAGCTATGGTTAGTCGTCTAACAGGCCTAAATTCAGTGCAGCGGGTAGAATTTCTCGTGTCGAAGTAACGCGCAGGCTCTTGCGTAATTCTTTGAGATGGAAGGAAACCGTCGGCGCGCTTATCGCCATGCGTTCGGATATTTGCTTGTTGGTCATGCCTCTATTGAGCAATTGCAACACTTCAAGCGGGCGGCCTTTGATGCCCAGTTTAGTCGCGCGTTCAACACGCTCAAAAGGCCGGTAGAACATGTGCATATAAAGGCTGGCTAGGTGTAATTTTTCACCGTGCTGCTTTGTTATCTCGTTCATGACATCAAGATCACCCGGGTGGTGAAGAATAATGTGGCCGTGTCCACGCCCCAAGCCCCGCAGCAAAGGAAACCCAAAAGACGAAACTATGCCAAAATGCTCGGCACGTTTTAAGAGGCGAGAGTGAATTTCGAAATCGTCTGATTGAGGGTCTAAAAGGCTGTGGGACAATATAATGCTGCGTAAAGAGCCAGAGACTGTATGCGCAAGCATAGGATCGTTTTTATCATAGCGTTGATTGCGGTATTCTTCAAAGGCTTCAGCAGGGACACTGCTTATCCAAGTGCGGTCGGCATGGATAAAGCGCAAATGACTGGTTTTGCCCTCTTCAAGGCTGGGGGCTTCGTCGATTGGCGCATAATTATAAGCATAAGTTGCGTATTTAAAGCCGTGAACCGCGATAAAATCTAAGAAAGCCTGCCAAACCTTATGGCTGGAGTTGGACTTCTCAAATTGTGTGATTAAATCCGATAGCGTATTTTCCATAAAGTGCCCCAAATCAGCAGTAGGCTATAGGCTGCACATTTCGCCTTGAATAAGCAATATTTATCAACGGCTTTTTGGTAAAGTGCCCCCAATTTTTCGTGATGAGCCGCCGCACCCCAAATATATGAGAAGCCCAAACAAAAAAGACCCGCCCCGGGTAAGGGCGGGTCTTGGACCGGGTTTGGGTATGACCCGGTCACGGACGGGGTGGTTTGGGTGCCGGGTGCTGAGAGTAGCCCCGTCCGTATGCTGTTGTTTTAGTGTAACACCGCGCCGTTGGGCCGCAGTGAGTTGGACGCTTTCATCGTAAGGTGTTCATGGATATTCAACCAGATATCAAACCCTTCATCGTCGCCCATGGCTTTCATCTTGGAAAGGGCCTTGCCAGCGTAACCAATGGCTTCTTCTCCAAGGTTTTTCAGCAAATTATCAGCAACTAGGCCGAAATAATAATTGGGATCAAATGGCATTTGCTCTTGCATGGCTTTACTCCAACGGCGGGTTAAACTTGCTGGTTAAATACGCAACAGCCATGCCAGTTTTCTGATGCCTTGCTTTTCAAGGGGTTGGCTGGGAACAAAGCGGGAAATGTGCCGAACCGGTCTAAAGCTGCCGGGTAAAAATTTCGGTCAAAGGGAAAGCCTTGCCTGTGGACAAATGGTCCGGGTGAAAGGGGGTGCAGTAGCTTGGCTTTGGGCTGGTTTAGAATTCGGGCCTTTACAATATGTTCTCATTTTGTTCTCATACGTGCCCGCGTTAAACGAGTCGCCATAGCATGAGAAAACCCGAAAAAATTGAAAGGCTGTATCTTGATTTTGACGGCTTTTTTGCCAGCGTTGAAGAACAAGCCCGTCCGGCGCTGCGCGGAAAACCCATTGGGGTTATCCCATTTGCGCACACAACAGCCACATGCGTGATTGCGGCGAACCGGAAAGCCAAGATCAAAGGCATTAAAACAGCTATGTCTGTTATTGAGGCGCGGCGTCTGTGTCCTGACATTCAACTGGTGCCTCAGTCACCAGATTTGTACGAGCGCGCGCACCGTAAGCTGCTTTTGTTGATCGAACGTGAAATTCCGATCGATGCTGTGTGCAGTATTGATGAATTGGCATGTAAGCTTGAAGCAAAAGACATCGCAGACCCTGCCGCACTGTCTAAGCGTATTAAGGCTCGTATTTTAAAGGATATTGGCCCTTATATCACATGCAGTATTGGTATGGCTCCAAACCGGCAACTGGCCAAAATTGCCAGCGACATGGATAAACCAAATGGCTTGACAATCTTACACCCTGCTGACTTGCCGGGACGGCTACTTGATTTGCAAATTGACGATCTCCCTGGCATTGGCAGACGCATGAAAAGCCGTTTGATTGAGGCTGGCATCTGGACTGTTGAAGCTTTGTGGAATACGCAGGCCAAGCAGTTACGGGCTTTGTGGGGGAATGTGACCGGCGAACGCTTTTGGTATGCTTTGCACGGCTATGACGTGCAGGCAGACCCAACACAGCGGGCGATGTTTGGTCATGGCCGTGTTCTGCCTCCTGAATGGCGCGATTTCCCCCATGCTTTTGATGCAGCGCGGCTATTGACCATCAAAGCGGCGCGGCGTTTGCGGCGGGGCGGTTATATCGCCGATACATTCGGTTTGTGGCTAAATATGCGGGACGATAAATGGTCAGGCGAGATTAAGATTGGCGGCGCTAATGATGATCATGCATCTATTGGCGCGTTGACGCTTTTGTGGCGGCAAGCACAGGCAGATTTACCGTCCAGCTTGCGGATTATTCGCTTGCATGTTGCACTTTATAACCTGACCCAAGTTGGTGCCAAGCAATATGATATTTTTCAGCAGAACGATACGGACAGAAGCAAATGG
Source organism: Kordiimonadales bacterium (assembly GCA_015485385.1). GTDB lineage: Bacteria > Pseudomonadota > Alphaproteobacteria > Sphingomonadales > Kordiimonadaceae > Kordiimonas. Next base: position 12,440 of record WFTS01000052.1, read on the forward strand.
GCTTCAATTAGTGATGCGATGGACAAGGTCAACCGCCGTTATGCCAAGACGATTGTCAGTATGGGGCCATGGTGTCCGCCGCCGGGCGGATATGCGGGCGGAAAAATCGCTTATAGCCGGGTACCCGATATGGAGGATTTCTGGTGATGGACTTGCAGCTTATTGATTATGCTGAGGGGTACCGTTTCCGCATAAAATGTAAGCACTGCGGGTATGGTTGGTACAGTGATCCACGAGAATTGTTGGAACATGCCGAGACACATGATCGTATGTATCTGGACGAAGTTGCAAAAACATTATGGTGCAAGTCATGCTACAGCAATGAAGCGTTAATCACTCCGATCATTCTTATGCCCACCCATCATTTTGTTGGAGGCATGGCCTAGCGCACGGATCGTTTGTTTCGTTTTGTTCGACGCCGTGATTGTCCTGCCGTGATCTGACAGACTGATCTGAGGGGGATTTCTATTTGGATCCACTATAATACAGCAGCTTTTTACTTGACTTAAAACCGTCTCGCCGCGATTTTGCAGCTCCATCCAGCCCGGCGTATCGGGACCATAGTTTACAAGGATTGGCCATAGTATGACAGTTTCACCCGTAACCAGCCTAACACCCGAAAGCCAGACAGCAGACGATACTACCTTTGCCTTAGAGGGGGCGGCAACCCGCCATGATTGGTCACGCAGCGAGGTTACAGCGCTGTTTGATCGGCCGTTCATGGATTTGGTGTTTGAAGCCAGCCGTGTGCACCGGCTGTATCATGATCCGAATAAAGTTCAGTTATCGCAGTTGATTTCCATTAAAACTGGCGGCTGCGCCGAGGACTGCGGCTATTGTTCTCAGTCATCTAAATATAAAAACGGTACCGGGCTTGATGCCACTAAACTGATGGAAGTGCAGCGGGTTGTGGATGCAGCCAAGCAAGCCAAAGAAGGCGGGGCTAGTCGCTACTGTATGGGGGCGGCATGGACCAGCCCTAAGGACCGCGATATGGACAGTCTGACAGCCATGGTTGAAGGCGTGAAAGCGCTGGGCATGGAAACTTGTATGACACTGGGGATGTTGTCGCCCTCTCAGACTAAAAAATTGGCTGATGCAGGGCTTGATTATTATAATCATAATGTTGATACCTCTGAAGAATTTTACAGCGAGATCATCACCACGCGCAGTTATCAAGACAGGCTTGATACGTTGGCGCTTGTGCGCGCTGAGGGCATCAATGTTTGCTCAGGCGGCATTGTCGGTATGGGCGAAAAGCAAAGCGACCGTGCGGGTATGTTACAAACACTGGCCAACTTGCCAGAGCACCCCGACAGTGTGCCGATCAATATGCTGGTGGCAGTGCCCGGAACCCCTTTGGAAAATGTCGAAGCGCTGGATCCGTTTGATTTTGTCCGCACTGTTGCGGTGGCGCGTATTATGATGCCGAAAGCCGAGGTTCGGTTGTCAGCGGGGCGACAGGCTATGTCTGAAGAACTGCAAGCGCTGTGTTTTTTAGCTGGCGCAAGTAGTATTTTTTACGGTGAGCAATTGCTAACAACGCCGAACCCGGAAAATAACAAAGATTTGGCCTTATTTGAAAAATTGGGGCTGCAACCCGCTTGATGACCTCAGTATTTGGGGCGCATGAACAAAAACAAAGCTGCCCCATAAACATACAAGGCCCGAAATATAAAAAGCCCGGCACTGAATTTCAGGCCGGGCTTTTTTGGGTGGATTTTATATGTGTTATTCGCGGTTACCAAGGAAACGCAGCATGAACAAGAACAGATTTACAAAATCCAGATACAGGGTCACGGCTCCCATGATAGCGCCTTTGGCGGCGGCTTCGTTACCGACCATCATATAATAGCTCTCTTTGATGCGCTGGGTATCATAGGCTGTCAGGCCTGCAAAAATCAGTACGCCAGCTACAGAAATGATGAAATCCATCATGCTGGACGCAACAAACATATTCACTATGCTGGCGATAATGATGCCAAACAGCCCCATCATCAAAAAAGTACCCATGCCAGAGAGGCTTTTTTTGGTGGTATATCCGTAAAGGCTTAAAGCACCAAATGATGCCGCAGTGATAAAGAATGTCCGAGCAATGCTTTCACCGGTATATTGAAACATTATGGTGGTCAGCGAGATGCCGAAGGCTGTTGCAAAGGCCCAAAACACACCCTGAAGGGCAGTGGTTGAAAGCTTGTTAATGCCAAAGTTCATCACCAAAATGAAAGCGAATGGTGACAAAAGTGCGACCCAGCCAAGCCCGGTCATGCCTTGGATGCCCAAGCGGCCACCGCCCATATCGACAACATTGTAAAACAAGCGCAGCGTATCGGGGCTTTGCGACAAGGCATAGGCAACAATGCCGGTAAGCAGTACAGCTGAGGCCATGTAATTATAGACCTGAAGCATATAAGCCCGAAGGCCTTCATCATATTCTTTTGTTTGGGCGGCAGTGCCAGCCCGGTAAGCAGTGTTGTAACGGTCCATTTCGGAACTCCCCAGAGAGTTAAATACAGTTGGCTATAATATGGGCACTAGAACGCTGTCTTGCAACCATCTTCGGTGTATTATTTATCGGATCTATTCGTTTCTTAATACGGCGTTTGGTTTAATTGCTAAGGCACTTAGGCTGGAGGCGATACCAAATGTCACCGTAACCAACAGGCTGACACCTACGGTAAGCAGCATGGGTATGGGCAGGAATGTGAAGGTCATGTCCATCACATGTGCGACCACCAGATACCCAACCAAACCACCAAGCGCGACCGCGATCACGGCAGTAATGATGCCAATAAGCGCATATTCCATAAGGTATGCTTTTAGGATTTGTGCGCGAACGGCCCCGATAACTTTCAAAATCACGCTTTCGTAAACCCGCTGGCGGAAACCTGCAGCAATGGCGCCGGCCAGCACCAAAACACCTGCTATAATCGAAACCAGCGCGGTTGCTTGAACGGCCGTGCCAATTTGGTCGATCATCTTGTTGGCGCTCTCTAATACCTCTTTCATGCGGATTACCGTCACGCTTGGGTATTTCTCGGTCAGTACTTGATAGGCAGCCTGTTCGCCAGCCGTACTGGCTTTCATCGTGGCCATAAAGGTATGCGGCGCTGCTTTTAAGGTATTGGGGTCAAACATAATCACAAAATTAAACCCAAAGGTACCCCAGTTGATTTCCCTAAGCGAACGCACTGTCGCAGTGATTTCCCGCCCCAAGACGGCAAGTGTGATGGTATCACCCACCTTGAGCCCAAGCCCGTCAGCTTGCTCTTTTCCAAGGCTAACTTCAGGGGGGCCGCTATAATTTTTAGGCCACCAAGTGCCGTCAACAATAGTGCTGCCTTTATTGAGCCTTTGTACATACGTCAGGCCCCGGTCTCCGCGCAGCACCCAGCGGACCTCTTGCGCAATTTTCGCATCCTGCACTGGCACACCGTTTAATTTGATCACACGCCCGCGTAAATTGGGGATAATCTCTATTTCCTCGACGCCGTTAATCGACGTCAGTTCAGCTACAAACTCGTCCGATTGGTGGCGCTGGATATCCAGCATGAAATTGGACGGGGCTTGGTCTGGCACTTGAGCTTTAAGCTGTTTGTCCAGATTGCCCTGAATAAGCGCGAGCCCAGCGAACAGCGTCAAGCCAAGCCCAAGCGAGATCACCACCGAGCCGGTTGCCGCGCCAGGCCTATGCAAATTGGCAACCGCCATGCGTGCCAGCGGATTTTTGGGGCGCGGGGCAGAGGCTGCACCTTGCTGGATTAACCAGCTTAGAAGCCTAAGAATACCTAGCGTTACCGCTGCCCCGATCATGAAGCCTCCGGCAAGGACGCGGTTATCAGATAAGCCAACCGCCAACAAAGCCACCATAAAGGCTGCCCCGAAAATTGCGGCCATATAGATCATGCGCGGCCAACGCCGGGTCGGAACCACGATGGTTCTAAAAAGTTGAACGGCGGGCAGATCACGGGCTTTGCCAAGGGGCCAAAGGGTGAAAGCCACTGTGATCATCAGCCCATAGAGCGCGGCCAGTATCAAGGCTGTAGGGTAGATACCACCGTCTGGTGTCACGGGGAGGCTGTCAGGCAGAAAATTCGCAAGCACACCCGGCAACATAGCGCCGAGGCCAAGCCCAATCACGATTGCTACCAAGCCGATCAGCACCACTTGAATGAAATAGGTTTGGAAAACCACACTGCCGTCTGCCCCCAGTATTTTTAGCGTGGCGATGGTTTTGGTTTTGCGGTCCATATAGCCGCGCACGGCGTTGCCTACACCCACGCCGCCAACCACCAAAGCGGAGATGCCCACAAGCGTTAGGAACATGCCCATCTGCTCGATAAAGCGCCGCAAGCCGGGGGCCGAGGTTGCACGATTGCGCACACGCCAGGTTGCGTCTGGGAAGGCCTTTTTCAGAGCTTCCTGAGTGGCTGTAACGTTGGTGTTTTGCGGAATTTGGATCTTATAAATAAAATTAATCAGCGAGCCTGTTGTCACAAGGCCTGTGTCTGCAAGTGCATCGATGTGCAAAAATGCTGAAGGCCCAAGCTGAAATCCAAGGTTCGCTTTGTCAGGCTCAGAGCCGATTAGAGCCCGAATTTCTGCGTTGACAGCACCAAATGTCAGTGTGTCACCAACTTTGACATCCAGCTTTTGTGCTAAAAGCGGATCAATGATCGTCCCCCAAACACCGCCCTGTTTCTCTAAAAGGGCTGCGGTATCCAAAGCAGGCACGGTGATAAATTTTCCGTACAACGGATAAAGATTATCCACTGCGCGCAGTTCAACCAGTGTTGATTGTACTGGAATACCGGGGGCGGGGTTTGTGCGGCTCATAGTGCGAAAACGGGCTGACTTTGACAGCGTGCCATGCGCTTTGGCCCATGTGATTAGGGCTGGGTCGGCGGGGTTTTGAAACTGGTTAATTTCCAGGTCACCGCCAAGGATGGTTTGGCCTTCGCGTTCCATTCCGTCTTGGATGGCGCGGGTCAGCGACCCGATAGCTGCTATTGCGGCAACGCCCAAAATCAGGCAGGCCATGAATATTTTAAAGCCGCTAAGCCCGCCGCGTAATTCCCTGAGGGCCAGCTTTAAAGCGACCGGAACCGAGGCGCTACGGGTGATCATTTGCTGGCCACTTTGGAAATAATATCGGCCTTGCCGTCAACCGACTGGGTATCGCCAGTATCGTCGCTGATCACGCCGTCCATCATTGATATTACTCGGTCACAGCGATCGGCAAGTGCCGGGTCGTGGGTCACTAAAACAAGCGTTGAATTGCGTTGGCGCGACAGATCAAAAATCAAATCAATCACGGCTCGGCCAGTTTGGCCATCAAGGTTGCCGGTTGGTTCGTCCCCAAACAATATATCTGGCTGCGGTGCAAGCGCACGCGCGAGCGCCACACGCTGCTGCTCGCCGCCTGACAGTTGGGTTGGGTAATGTTCCATGCGGTGACCAAGGCCGACCAAATCCAGTTCTTTCGCGGCGATATCAAAAGCATCGTTCACGCCAGCAAGTTCCAGCGGTACAGCGACATTCTCCAGCGCGGTCATTGTCGGGATTAGGTGAAACGCCTGCATGACGATACCCACATGCTTCAGCCTGTGGCGCGCTAGATCATCTTCTGAGGCGCCTGTGAAACCAAGACCACCCACGCTAATGTCGCCGGTGGTGGCTTGTTCCAACCCGGTCATCAGGCTCATTAATGAGGATTTGCCCGAACCAGAAGGCCCAACGATGCCTACGCTCTGGCCTTGCTGGACAGTGAAATTGATGTTTTTGAGGATGTTCACCGGCCCCGCGCCCGACGAGAGCGTGAGGGAAACATCCTTCAGTTCAATAACATTTGTTGTATTGGCCATTGTATTTTTTACCCTCTGCTGCCAGTTATTTTATTATCAATCCCATTTAGTCTCTTTTGTAGAGGCTTTCACTAGGAGCGGACCATGTCGGCCATTGGCCCATTTAAGATATTATTTTTTGCCGCCATTACCAGTGTCATCGCTGTTTTTGCGCCCAAAAGCGCCCTAAATGCGGCAGATAGTGCATCAAATGTTAGTGAGATCGAGATTTTGGCGTTTGGCGATAGCCTGACCGCAGGGTACGGGTTACCGATCGGTGACGGTTTTACCGACCAGCTTCAGGTTTGGCTGCGGGCAAAATCGGGCAAGTCTATTAAAGTGATCAATGGCGGTGTTTCGGGCGATACGTCTTCAGGGGCTCGGGCACGGTTGGATTGGGCTTTGGCGCCGATCAAGGGCGGCAAGCCTGATCTGGTGATATTGGAACTTGGCGCTAACGATGCCCTTAGGGGGGTTGCCCCTGAAATTATGCGTGAAAATATCGATGCGATGGTGAAGTTACTGAAAAGTAGGGGGATTAAGGTTCTTGTTGCTGGCATGATAGCGACCCCAAGTTGGGGCAGGGAATATAGTCAAACCTTTGATGCAATATTCCCCGATGTTGCTAAAAAATACAGCGTACCCCTGTATCCCTTTTTTCTTGAAGGCGTGGCGGCTGATATGGCGTTAAACCAAAGTGACGGCCTGCACCCAACCAAAGAAGGCGTGGCGATCATTGTTTCAAAGATGGGCCCCAAAGTGCTTGAAGCCCTATCGCAATAGTCGATTTTACGCTATCTTAACATTGGAAACCCCCTTGAGGAGGCTCGCATTATGGTACGTTTGTTTGTCGGCCTTGAACTCTCTCAAGATATTAAATCTGCGCTAAATTTCGCGCGTAGCGGCGTGGAGGGTGCGCGCTGGCAAACAGATGATCAGCTTCATATCACGCTTGCTTTTCTGGGTGAAATAGATCCCGGCATGGTGTCTCACGTCGAGAATGCGCTTTCTCGTATTACATTTGAACCCTTTGATCTTCGGCTTGCTGGTGTGAATATGTTTGGAACACAGCAACACCCCAAAACTTTGTGGGCTGGTGTGGAAATCGAGGAAAATCTGCGGTTGCTTCATAATAAAATTCGCCGCGCTCTTGCGTGTATCGATATTGAAACAGACAATCGGCGCTATAAACCACATGTCACGTTGGCGCGCTTTTCGCGCGGTGCAGAGGCGCATATCACCAATTGGTTAAGCGATAACAGCCTTTTGAAAACCCCCCTCCAAAAGGTGGGGTATTTCAGCTTGTTTTCTAGCCACTTGACAGCGGAAGGCCCGCAATATTTGGTCGAGGCCCGATTTGGTGAAATGAGCAACGCCGCCGATTTTGACCGAGTTGAACCGGTTGATCAACTTGAGGCAAAAGCCTTTTAAGTATTTATAATTCTATGAGCTTATAAGCAGGATACGGTGTCAACGCATGATGCGCGGTGTATCGAGCCAAAGGTTGATTTTGTTTATGGCCGAAATTATTTCCGGGCGTTTCTTATATTGAAGAAAATGGTTCATGCCCTCAAGCTTGATCACACCCATGTTTTTCGTTCCGGTGATCTCACGCTCCATAAAGGCAACATTGGCAAACGGCACCAATTGGTCCTTCGTTCCGTGGATGATCACCACCGGCTGATGGATACTCGCCAGTTTGGGTTGCAGTGCTCTAAGCTCTGCTTCTAAGGCTATCAGCTCACGGTTTGAATTCCTTAGGGTCCGGTCCAATATCCAACTGAAGGGCGGGACATTCCCAACACGCTGAATAAAAAGAACCTCTTCCATATCAGGGTCTAGCGCTCCGGCTGCGATAACAATTCCAGCCACCTTGTTTGGATATTTAATCGCGGCCGCCGCCACGATAGGCCCACCAAGGGAATGACCTACGAGGATCGTACCTGTCCCACTGCGCGACACCAGAAGCGGCGCAAAAACGCGGGCTTGCGCGTCAAGCGATGTGACGGCATCATGTGGGTTTGTTTGGCCAAATCCGGGGCGGTCAATGGCGATAAATTCATATCCCTTGGGCACTTCTTTTAGCATCGGATACCATGCATTTTCGGCAGTATCTGGTGTCCCGTGTAGAAAAATCACCCGTTGGCCATTTGGATCCCCCGCACGCAGGTAACTTAGTGAAATATCCCCTGTTTCAAGGGTTTCGCGGCTGACAAATTCGTCACCAGAAAAGTCCCCTTCCAGATCAAGGAACAGGCTTGCACAGCCCACCAACAAAAAAGGCAAGATAAAAATTGTTAGCCAAAATTTCCAAGATTTAATTGTCTGTCTTAACCACACTGTCTTATTCCTTTTTTATCCCCCAAAGATAAAGGCGGAATAGGGCGCATGCAAGGCGCTGGGATCACACTTGAGTGATCTTAATGGTGGTTTACGGATATTGCGCCCGCAACAGGGATATGCTTTGTGGTATAAAGACGATACGGATATGGTTTTGACGGAGCAAGACATGCAATATTCTAGGCGACATCTCCTTCGGGCGGCAAGCTTGCTCGGTGCTGCGGCCTTCACTCGGCCGTTATTCGCAGCCACGCCTTGGATCACTGGAAAAGCCAGATTTATTGATTATCCCTTTAAGTTGGGTGTGGCATCAGGGGATCCCATGCCCTCAGGCTTTGTGATCTGGACACGGCTTGCGCCGTCGCCTCTTGATACACGCGCTACGGGGATGGAACCGATCCCTGTTGGGTATGAAATTGCCGAGGATGCGGGATTTAGAAAACCTGTGCAGAGCGGTCATGTTGTGGCTTACCCTGAAAACGGTCATTCGGTCCATGTGGATGTCGGGGGGCTTAGGCCCGGCAGGCCGTATTGGTACCGGTTTAAAGCGGGCAGCGAGATCAGCCCCGTTGGCCGAGCAATGACAACTCCGGCCCTTGGCTCAGACCTGGCGCGCTATAGGTTTGCGTTTGCCTCCTGCCAAAATTACGAGGCCGGATATTTCAAAGCATATCGGGACATGATTGACCAAGAAGCCGATCTGATCGTGCATTTGGGGGATTATATTTATGAGCAATCCTACCGCACAGGTGTGCGCCGTGCTCCGGTCACAAAAGCAGAAACGCTTGATGAATACCGCCAGCTTCATGCGATCCATAAATTAGACCCGGACTTGCAGGCCGGACACCGGCATACAAGCTGGATTTTTACATGGGATGATCATGAAGTGGCCAATGATTATGCTGGCGCGTTCGGCGAAAATTTCGAGCCTACAGCAGAATTTTTAAAGCGACGCGCTGCGGCGTACAAAGCCTATTATGAACATTTGCCAATCCGTGCGGCGGCCAAGCCAAACGGGCCGGATAGTCACTTGTATCAACGGCTATATTTTGGGAACCTGTTTGAAATAAATATGTTGGATACGCGCCAATACCGCAGCGATCAGCCCTGTCAAACTCCAACAGAAGGCGGGTGGCAATTGATCAGCGATAGTTGCACGGAAAGACAGGATCCTGCGCGAACTATTTTGGGGGCAGAACAAGAACGCTGGCTTTTGCGAGGCCTTGGCCGGCGTAACACCAAGTGGAATGTGATGGCGCAGGGTATGTTATTTTCCAAGCATGATTTCCAAGTAGGCGAGGGCCAACGCTTTGGTAGTGAATATTGGGATGGTTACACCGCCTCTAGGGATAGGGTTTTGTCGGTACTGGAAGACCGTAACATATCAAACCCGGTGATTATCGGTGGGGATGTTCATGCAACATATGTGGCGGATGTAAAAAAGAACTTTGATGACCCCACGTCCAAAACTCTGGCCAGTGAATTTGTTGGAACATCTATCACCAGCAGCAATTTTTATCATGACCGCAACATTAAATCGGTGGCTGAAAACCCACATATCAAACTCTATGAGGGTCGTTACCGGGGCTATACACTGTGTACATTAGACCACAAAACATGGACCACGGATTTAAGGGTTGTTAATGATGTTACGGATCCGAAACTAAAAACATCAACGCTGAAATCTTATGTCATTGAAGATGGTGTGGCTGGCCCGCAAGAAGCCTGAAATTAACAGCCATACTTTGTCAGGATTGTTTCAACCTCGGCCACATAGCCGCCACCAAACAGGCGCGCATGGACAAGCAGTGGCCACAGTTGATACAAGGCTTTGCGGTCTTCGTGAAATCCGGGTTCAATTTTATACAGCGTGTCGTAAGCACCAAAAAAGCTGTCATCCAGCCCGCCCATCAGGTCAAGGAAAGCCAAATCCATTTCCCTGTGCCCATACGAAATTGCAGGGTCAATGAAAGCGGCCGCTCTCCCGCCATCAATCAACATATTACCAGCCCATAGATCACCGTGAAGCAAGCTGCTCTCGGGGGTGGCAGGTAAAAGATCAGATAATTTGCTAGCCAGTTTCTCGGTGCGTGCCAGCGTTACCATTTTGATTTTACCCGTTTTGAAGCAGGACTGCGCCATTGCTAACAATCGGTTTTCAGCAAAAAACTCCACCCAGGTGTTTGCTGGTGTGTTGATCTGCGGCAAAGGACCAATGAAAGTTTCTCTGTCAAAGCCATATCGTGGCATTTTGCCTTTTGGCCGCACTTTATGAAGTTTGGCAATATGATCGGCGACACTGTGGGCAGCCATAGCAGGTTCTGTGATGCCTTTGTGCGGCACATATGTGATCACCAATATGCCCGGAGCCTGATACAGCACCTTAGGCACTGGCAGATCAGACTTTTGAGCCAAATGCTTGAGCATGCGCGCTTCAATTTCTGTGGTGTCGGGTCTGTCTGCGCGCGGGCGTTTGGCAACAACTTCGGTGTGGTTTTCCAGTGTAAGTAGCGAGACATCGGCGATATCACCGCCCGGAAGTGGCCGTGACCGTATGATGCGCGCTCCTAGCGCCTTCGAGAGTTTTTCTATCAGCGGCGCGGCCACGGCTTAAAAATGTTCGGCTTTGATTTTAGCCAGAAGGCCGTCAGCGGCATCAATTGCAGCGTCATAACACATTGAAAAATCATTGCGGTGGCCGCCGTATGGATCTGGTAATTCGTCGATCGGAAGATGATCTGCATGGCTTAAAAACATACTGATGCGCGATTTATAGGCGTCAGGGCAGCGCTCTGAAACATCGCGAAAGTTTCGCTTGTCCATCACAAGGATATAATCAAATGTTTCAAAATCATCGTCGGTGATTTTACGACTTTGTTGCATGGAAATATCCACACCGTTCGCCTCGGCTGCTGCCTGTGCTTTTGGGTCAGGCGGAGATCCGGCATGATAGCCAAGAGTGCCTGCACTATCGATATGCAACTGATCCAGCAATCCGGCTTTTTCAGCCGCCGCACGAAACGCGCCTTCTGCCATCGGTGAACGACAAATATTGCCCATACATACAAATAGAACACCCACCATAATCGAACTCCCACTTGAAGTTTTGAAATATACAGGTAGCGTACAGCACGGGGGAAATGAAGGGCTAGTTTTTTGTTTGGTGATAAAGTTACGAGTTACAAAAATATTGTAGTGTTAACCGGTGCCGGAATTTCAGCTGAATCAGGAGTGCGAACATTTCGGGATAATGGTGGATTGTGGGAGGAGCACCGTTTGGAAGATGTGGCAACGCCTGAAGCCTTCGCCCGTGATCCGGATATGGTGCAACGGTTTTATAACCAACGCCGCGCGCAGTTAAATACGGTTGAACCAAATCCGGCGCATACGGCGCTTGCGCGGTTGCAGGCTGAATTTGACGGCACGGTAACGATCATCACGCAAAATGTGGATGATCTCCATGAACGCGGCGGTGCAGAAGACGTTATCCATATGCACGGCGAATTGGGAAAAGTACGGTGTCGGGCGTGTGCGGGTGTCTTTGCCTTTCACGGTGACTGTGATCAGGATACTAAGTGCCCAGCATGCGCACGAGCGCCAGCCTTGAGGCCTCACATCGTTTGGTTTGGCGAGATGCCGTTTCATATGGATGTGATTGCTGATCGGCTCGAGGCGTGTGATTTGTTTATCTCAGTTGGTACTAGCGGCAATGTTTATCCGGCGGCAGGGTTTGTGACGAACGTTCAGGCCGTTGGCCGTGCGCATACGATTGAGGTAAACCTAGAACCCAGCGAGGGCGCGAGCCTGTTTGCCGAGCGCCGTCACGGAAAGGCTGGCGACTTGCTCCCCCTTCTGGTGGATGAACTTTTAAGATTAAGTTAAAGGACAAACCTATGAACGATAGACCAAAGAAATTATCAGATGAAGCACGCGTCGATGCCTTGGCTATCGCGCCCGGCTGGACATATGATGCGGCGGCCAGTGCAATCACAAAAACCTTTCAGTTCAAAGATTTCAGCGAAGCTTGGGGCTTTATGAACCGTGCTGCCCTGCTGGCAGAAAAAATGGATCATCACCCTGAATGGTTCAATGTTTACAATAAAGTTCAGGTAAAAATGACCACGCATGATGCGGGCGGTGTGACAAGCTGGGACTTTGACATGGCGCGCGCCATGAATAGTTTCGCGGAGGAATAATCATTATAGGGGCGCCTTAAGGGCAAGCCTATTAAGTTTAATGTTCAGGTTAAGTCATACATAAAATGACTGACCAAAAATATTTTATCGATCATAATATGGTCACTTGCGAGCGGCAGAAAAAGCAAACTGCTTTTCATGAAATCTTTGTTTGGCCCCACATAAGGCACTTTTCGGAACTGATCTTTTTTGGTTTCGAGCGTCGTTGTTAGAAATTTCCAAATTTTACTGCCCGGTCCTTTGCCGTCCATAGAGCGCAGGGTTTTCCCCGTGTAATCGCCGAATGTATTTTGACGCACACTCGTACCGACCAGTCGGTATTTAAAGTCTAAAGGATCCTTGAGCACATCAAAGACCACAACATAAGAAAAGTGCCGCTGATTGTTGCGGACATCCATATCTCGCCGTGCGGGTAGCTGGCCGCCGTTTTCTTGCTGCCACTGAGACCAATATGTCAGCAGTGTGCTCTGAGCATCGGAAAGTTCCATATATCATCTTTCGTTCTTGCGTTTCTTTTAGCAAACAACGGAGATGAAAATCCAGAGAATCTTATTCTGCTAGCCACGCTTTTATCAGGTCACTTGCGATGGCGAAGGGTGGCGGGGTTAAGCGGTATTTATGCTCGCCGCGTGCGCTGGATTTTACATCATCTTTGGTAATCCAGATGGCATCTTCGATTTCGCTCTCGTCGATGGTCAGCTCGCCCTCATCAACCCAAGCCTCGACGCCGATCATAAGGGTAGAGGGCCACGGCCACGGCTGGCTGGCTTTGTAGATCACTTTCGTAGCGCGCAGCCCGACTTCTTCGAATATCTCACGCGCGGCAGCTTCTTCCATGCTTTCGCCGGGCTCCATAAAACCTGCGAGCGCCGAATAATGGCCTTCAGGCCAACCGTGTCCGCGCCCCACAAGCGCCTCATTGCCGCGCCGAACAAGCATGATCACGACCGGATCAGTGCGGGGAAAATGCGCCGCATTGCAGTCTGGGCAGGTGCGTTCATAGCCAGCCTTGGCTAACATGCTTTCTGCTCCGCATTTAGCGCAGTAGCGGTGGCTTTCATGCCACAAAAGCATGCTTTTTGCTTGTGCTATGATGCCCAGAGAAGGGTGTGCGCCTTCAAGTTTATAAGCAATGCCGCGCCCGTCACGGAATTTGGCACCCTCTGCCTCGAACATTGCGCCGAATTCGTCTGCGCTGCCGTCTAGCATGACAGCATAGCGCGGCGCGTCACCGTCTAGCCCTAAAAAAATTGTCGTACCCACAGGCAAGAACCGACATTTAGAGGGCGATTGCCAAGCGATAGTGCCGCCTGCATCCGTGAGGATGCGTGCTTCGCTCGACAAGCTAATGCGCATTTGGCCATCATCTTCGCGGCTTTCGCCTGCCAGCAACATCACGCGCGCATCTTCCCGGTGCATTATATCGCCGAAAATTTCAGGATCGGTGCGCATCTGGTCCGCGCGGTCCAGTGGATTGCCTGAAAAACAGGTTTGAATGTCAGCCAGAGCCATAATTTTCTCCCTTAACGAAAGAAGATTGTCTAGGACGCATCGATTCCACTTGCAAGTAATGATCAAAATAGTCATATAAGCCCCGGGAGAGCGGCGGACGTGCTGCTCGCCAATCCGGTCAGGACCGAAAGGTAGCAGCCGTAACGAGTTTTGCATGGGTCGTTTGTTCTCCCACCCATTCTCCCGCAGTTATATTTGAGTTGAAGCGCAGTCTTGTGCGGCGTCTAACTATGCGAAGCCCTCAAGCCAGCCTGCTCCTGCGTCCTAACCACCCATAGACGGCACCTTGGGGCGGTCGGGTGAGGGAGAGGGCCGGTGCAGACGATGTCAAACAAATCGCTTTCCCGCGCTCATACCCCCTTTCACGCCGGTGCACTTCCTGCTACTCATATTGCCTCAGTTTCGGGGAGCATATTTTAGATGAGCGATACGACTATAAGTTCAGGCGAAGATCAGGAATACCGCGTTCTCGCGCGTAAATACCGTCCGGCAGATTTTGATACATTGATCGGCCAACAAGCGATGGTGAAAACATTGTCAAATGCCATTGATAGTGGCCGCTTGGCGCATGCTTTCATCATGACAGGTGTGCGCGGAGTGGGGAAAACCACCACGGCTCGCATTATCGCCAAAGCGCTGAACTGTACCGCCAATGATGGCCCCACCATTAACCCGTGCGGCGTGTGCGAAAACTGCAAGTCTATCGCCGAATCACGCCATGTGGATGTTCTGGAAATGGACGCGGCGTCTAGGACGGGTGTGGACGATATCCGCGAAATTATCGAAAGCGTGCGCTATGCGCCGATTAATGCGCGCTACAAGATTTATATTATCGATGAAGTGCATATGCTGTCGAAAAATGCCTTTAACGCACTGTTGAAAACACTGGAAGAACCGCCAGAGCATGTGAAGTTTATTTTCGCTACGACCGAAATTAGAAAGCTGCCGGTCACAGTGCTGTCGCGGTGCCAGCGCTTTGATCTGAAACGAGTCGAATCAGACGAATTAATCCGCCATCTGGCTAAAATCACCGAGACTGAAGACTGCAAGGCCGAAGACGGTGCGCTGAAACTGATCGCACGCGCAGCCGAAGGCTCGGTACGCGATAGCCTGTCGCTCCTTGATCAAGCCATTGCACACGGTGCGGGTGATGTAACAGAGGGCCAAGTGCGCGATATGCTCGGCCTTGCTGACCGCGCACAAGTTTTGGACCTGTTCCAGCAATTGATGAAGGGCGAGATCGCCGAGGCCCTTATGACCTTGCGCGCACAGTATAATAATGGTGCGGACCCACAAGTGATCTTGAATGATCTTCTTGAGGTGGCGCACTGGTTAACGCGGCTGAAGGTTAGCCCGGATACCGGGAGTGATACCTTGGTGTCTGAAGCTGAAAAAAGTCTGGGCGGAGCGATGGCTTCGGCACTGTCTATGCCGCACCTAACGCGTGCTTGGCAGATGCTTTTGAAGGGCCTTGGTGAGGTGAAGACGGCGCCTAGCCCGATCGCAGCAGCAGAGATGGTGTTGATACGTCTTGCTTATGCGGCCAACTTGCCTGGCCCGGCAGATTTGGTGAAAAAACTTCAGAACCAGCCGCAGACGCGGCCTGTGGCACAAGCGGGCCCGGCGCCTCAAGGTGGGGGCGCTAAGGCTGTTGCCGGCCAGCCAATGCAAGCGGCGGCAAGTGGCGGCACAACGGCTCGGCACACGGCGCAAGTGGTGGCGCTACATCCAGACAATACGGGCAGTGCAGACGGTCACGCTCCGCACCCGATGCCGATTAATTTTGAGAAATTAGTAATGTTGTTCGAGGGGCAAAAGGAAGCCCAACTTGCGGTTCTTTTGAAAGATTATGTGCGGGTGATCACATACAAACCCGGAGCGGTGGAAATGAATATTACCCGCCAAACTCCGCCTGATTTCCTGATGCGGGTGAAACAGTGTTTGAAACTATGGACCGGCAGTGATTGGATGATAACCCTTGGCAAGGGAGAGGGTGCGGCAACGATTAAAAGTGTTGTGGATGCGCGCGATAAAAAACGCCGTGACGAAGCACTTGAAGAGCCGATTGTTAAATCGCTGTTGGCCAGCTTTCCGGGCGCGAAACTGTTGGCGGTGCGCGATAGCCGTGATGAGGGCGACATTGCTGCCGTTGGCGGTGATATGCCCACTGACCCCGATGTGGCGGTGAATGACGATGAGACTAGCGGCTTTGATTTTTAGCTGAGACTGACAGCCAGCCCCCTTCTGTCACCCCAGCGAAGGAAGGCCGGGGTCCATGTCGGGCGTAGAGCTTTATGGTAAAGATGGATTGACGGTCCGTCAGCTTCGCGAACCGGCCTGCGCCGGAATGACAACTAGAATGACAATGAAGAAAACGAGTTTTAAAGAATGAAAAATCTAACAGAAATGCTAAAAAAAGCGCAAGAAATGCAGTCGAAAATGGGTGACATGCAGGCTGAACTGGCGGATGTTGAAGTGGAAGGCAGCGCGGGCGCGGGCATGGTTACGGTAACTTTGTCAGCCGGGGGCGATATGAAAAAACTGAACATCGACCCCAGCTTGTTCTCCAGCGAAGACAAAGAAATGGTTGAAGATTTGATCATCGCTGCCCACACACAAGCTAAGGCCAAAGCTGCTGAGGCCGCCCAAGAAAAAATGAAGGGCCTAACCGGAGGCCTAGAATTACCACCCGGCTTCAAGATG
>WFTS01000053.1 GCA_015485385.1 Kordiimonadales bacterium
ATGCAAACCACGGGTCTGTCACCTTCAGGCACACACTTGTGTTCGAGATTGTCGCCGTATCTTCGGCGAGGAAACCCGCCCAATCAGACGCTTCAACCCAGTTAGCCAACAGCTTGAGGTTTGCCTCAGAGCGTTCGATCAAACCGGTTAGGCCGCCAATGCTATCCGCCCATTCAAGCGCATCGATATAATCTTCAACGCACAGCATTGAGGGTGTATTGATCGTCGCACCTGTAAAGATGCCTTCAATTAGCTTGCCGCCTTTAGTGAGGCGGAAAATCTTAGGCAGCGGCCAAGGGGGCGTATAGTTTTCCAGCCTTTCAACCGCGCGCGGACTAAGGATAATCACCCCGTGCGCTGCTTCGCCGCCGAGCACTTTTTGCCAGCTGTAGGTGGTCACATCCAGCTTGTCCCACGGCAGATCCATCGCGAATGCGGCCGAGGTGGCATCGCAAATCGTCAGGCCTTCTCGGTCAGCTTTGATCCAATCGGCGTTTGGTACTTTCACGCCCGATGTGGTGCCGTTCCACGTGAAAACAACGTCGCGGTCAGTGTCTACCTCGTCCAAATTAGGCAGTTGGCCGTAAGGCGCTGTGAATGTTCGTACATCGTTCAGTTTCAGTTGTTTTGTCACATCAGTGACCCAACCCGCACCAAAACTTTCCCATGCCAGCATATCCACACCGCGCGCACCAAGAAGTGACCACAGTGCCATTTCCACGGCGCCGGTATCAGAGGCCGCGACAATACCAATGCGGTAATCACCGGGTACACCCAAAACTTCGCGCGTTTTGTCGATGGCATATTTCAGTTTGGCTTTACCGGGTTTCGACCGGTGAGAGCGCCCAAGAGTGGCGTCTTTTAGAACGTCCTGTGTCCAACCAGGGCGTTTTGCACAAGGGCCAGAGGAAAACTCTGGGCGCACAGGTGCCTTCAGTGGCTTCGTCATATGGCTATCCTTCCAGATAGTTGCGCCCCGTTGGGGAGGCGTGTCCCAAAAATAATGCTGACCTCGCAGACAACTGCTTCCCGTTTGGGGGAAGTACCAAGGCCGGAAAATAAGGATTAGCGTTCACAAGTCAATCAAGAATATCTGACCATGTTTCTAAGATTTTTTGTCGCCAGAGCGCAGTATCCCGGCTAGAGATAAAAAGACGACCCTTTTAGCGCGAAAATAAAAAATAAGAGCCCAAACCAATATGCCCTCTAAGTCTTTGATATTTCTTCTCAGTTCCGCTTTATTGCTTACGGCATGTGCCAGTAAGAAAGCGCCGGACAAGCATATGCGCCCGGTCACACCTAAAGAAGCTGAAGTTCTATATAAAAGCTTCCTAAGAACGTGGGATTTTAATCGCAGCGGTGAAGTAACATGCGACGATATTACGCTTCGGCGCACTGCCCTATTTTATAGAATCGATAAAAATCATGATGGTGAATTGGTTGAAAGCGAATACCGTTTTGCAAAATTCGAAGATAAAAACTTCTTCTTTTTCCCGCTGACCAAACTGGATAAAAACGCCTCGGCTTCTGTAAACTTACCCGAATTTTTAGCTGTCTCAGACAGCCAGTTCCAACATTTTGACCGCGACAAAAATTGTACGGTCAGCAAAACAGAGGCCGTACAAGTTTTGTCAGAACTTGGCATAGGTGTAAAACGGCGCAGCCCCAAAGGCGGTGATCACAGCCGACGCAGAGGGCATTAATCAAGCGGGCGCCACTAAACAAACGGGGCCACTAAACAAATGGAAACAATTTATAAAATGGACCCAAATGGACCTGTTATAAATTTAAATCAGTAGCTTTTGCCGCCCTCGTTGGCATCGCCGTATGGCACCCAGATATTTTTAACTTCACAGCCGCGTTCCATCAGGCTTTTCGCGCCCATTTGCTTACTGTCGAACCAGTCGTACGACATGCCGTAATTCAACCAGGTGCGCTTCATATTATCAGCCGCCAAAGCTTCTATATCCTTGCAGCCTTCGCGGCTTCCGAAATACCAAATAGCGTCAACACCGTAGTGTTTGGCAAGAGGCGTTGCCATAGCATCGCGATCTCCGGTAACGATATTGACCACTCCGCCCGGCACATCAGATGTTTCAAAAATCTGGTAAAAATCGGTCGCCAGCAATGGATAGCGCTCAGACGGGATCACTACCGAGCGGTTCCCTGTTGCCATCGCAAACGCCGTGAGTGTCACGAAGGCCAACAATGGGGCCTCGTCGGGGCATACAATAGCGAGCGTACCGATGGGTTCGTTCATCGCCAATGCCACACCGCGCATCGGCGGCTGGTGGACAAGCCCGTCATGCTTATCAGCATAAGCCGCCGCACTAAACAAGCGATCAACCGAAAACGAAACCTCTTTGGCCGCAGCCTTCGCCGTTGCGCCGGTCAGCGTGACCAAACGGTCTTCAAATTCTGCAGCCCGAACACTGAGGTTCTCTGCAATATAATAGAGGATTTGCGCCCTAAGATGTGCGGTTTTACCAGCCCATCCTGCAGCCTTGGTTGCGGCTTCAACCGCATTCCGGATATCTTTATAATTGCCCGCGCCCACAAGGCCCGCATATGCGCCTTGAGAGGTGGTGATCACTTTGCTGTCGCCGCCGTCAGGGCGTGCTTGTTTGCCGCCAATATAATTTTTTGCGGTTTGGTCAATGCCCGGCAATCCATTGCCCGGTTTATTGCCAACCTGCTTCACGGCTTTAATTGGCGTCCATTCTTTCAGCGTTTTCTCGTATTTTGGCTTCATGTAAGCCAACATGCCCTCGCGGCCACCCTCGCGGCCAAAGCCGCTTTCACGGTAACCGCCAAAGCCAACAGCGGCATCAAACATATTTGTGCCGTTAATCCAAACGACACCCGCCTTCAAAGCAGGAGCAACCTCAAGTGCGCGGCTAATGCTTTCTGACCATATGGTTGCGGCCAACCCATACACCGTATTGTTGGCCAGACCGACAGCCTCCAACTGCGTGCGGAATGTAATAGCGGTCATGACAGGCCCAAAAATTTCTTCGGTATAGAGCGTATTTTCAGTGCCAACTCCGGTCACCAGTGTCGGCGGGTAAAACACGCCGCCTTCAGGCATGTCACAAGGGGCATGATACACATCAGCACCCTCGGATTTCCCCTTGGCAATCAAAGCTTCAATGCGCTCTTTTTGAATAGGATCAACGATTGCGCTCATGTCGATACATTTATCAAGGCTATGGCCTACGCGCAGTTTGGCCATACGGGCTTTGAGTTTCGTGAAAAACCTGTCGGCAATACCTTCTTGCACCAAAAGGCGCGACCCCGCGCAGCATACTTGGCCCTGATTAAACCAAATAGCATCCACAACACCTTCAACCGCACCATCAATATCGGCGTCTTCAAAGACAATGAAGGGGGACTTGCCGCCTAATTCCAGTGTTAATTTTTTGCCCGATCCTGCAATTGCACGACGAATAAGTTTGCCAACGCCCGTCGAGCCGGTAAACGCAACCTTATCCACATCGGCATTCACAATCATAGACCCCACATCGCCTTTGCCGGTTACGATGTTTACTACCCCTGCTGGCAAACCTGCTTCAGCACACAGCTCGGCAAATTTTATCGCTGACAAAGATGTATATTCTGCGGGCTTTAGAACAACAGTATTACCTGCGGCAAGCGCTGGTGCAATCTTCCATGCCAGCATCAAAAACGGGAAATTCCATGGGATAACCTGCCCGGCAACACCGATGGCTTCATGCTCGGGGAATTCATCATCCAAAAGCTGTGCCCAACCGGCATGATGATAAAAGTGTCGAGCCACCAAGGGAATATCAATATCCCGGCTTTCTCTAATCGGTTTGCCGTTATCAAGGCTTTCGATGACAGACAAGATACGGGAATGCTTTTGAACAAGCCGAGCAAGCGCATATAAATACCGCGCGCGGCCATGGCCACCAAGAGCCACCCACTTACCCTGAGCAGTCCTTGCTGCGGCCACTGCAGCATCCACATCCTCTTGACGGGCAGACGTGATATCCGCCAGCTTTTCGCCTGTGGCTGGGGCGTTGCTTGGAAAACACGAAGCCCCGTCCGGTTTTACCCATTCACCACCAATATACATACCAAAAGCATGATCATTTTCCGCCAACCAAGCATCAACTTGCGCGCGGCTTTCAGGTGCAGGGCTATAGTCCATTGTTTTAAAAGTGTCTTTCACGGTCATAATATCCCCCTAGCCCATTGGATGTCTGTAAGAGGCAGAATAACCGCCTGTGGCATGATATTCTAGCTGACGTTCTAGGTCGCCAAGCAAGCTTGATGCACCGAAGCGGAAATATTCAGGCTCCAGCCAAGCGCGGCCCAATTCTTCGTTCAAAAGCGTTAAATATACAACGGCATCTTTAGCGGTTTTAATCCCGCCCGCTGGTTTGTAACCAACCATGATGCCTGTGCGTTCATGAAAATCACGGATTTGGCGGATCATGACCAGTGACACTGGCAAAGTGGCATTCACGCCTTCCATGCCGGTTGAGGTTTTGATGAAATCAGCCCCCGCCTGCATCGCTGTCATAGAGGCCTTGCCAACCTGTGTTAAATTCCCGTGCTCGCCGGTCGCAAGAATGGCTTTCATTCTGGCAGCGCCGCACGCGGCCTTAAAGGCCTTCACTTCGTCATACAAGGCTTCCCAGTTGCCAGTTAGAATGTGCGCCCGCGTGACAACAATATCAATTTCCAAGGCGCCAGCGTCTACTGATCGGCGGATTTCCTCAAGACGCGTTTCCATCGGAGCAAGCCCCGCCGGAAAACCCGTTGACACCGCAGCCACCGGAACGCCTGTTCCCTCAAGCGCCTTTACGGCTGTCGGCACCATCTCGTGGTAAACACACACTGCGCCTGTTGTTAAATCCATGTCTGCCATACCGATAGCGGCAAGAATATCGCGGCGCACAGGATGCACAGCCTTGTGACACAGGCGCTTCACCCGGCCCGGCGTATCATCGCCTGCTAAAGTCGTAAGGTCGATACAACTGACAGCCTTCAACATATAGGCTAGCTGCGAAGCTTTTTTCACCGACCGGCGCGTGCCGATCGAAGACGTGCGGCGTTCCACGGCACTTTTATTGACACGAATACCGTCCAGCCAATCGGCGTGGAAGCTCGTGCCTTGATTTACCAAGCTGTCAGACGTCATATGGTTTTCCAACGCTATTTGGCGGACATATTTGGGCTAAACCCGCACGCACCGCCGATGTAAAAGGGTTTTCATGGCGATAAATACCCCAATCTTGACCATTTGGTCAACTATTGGTTTCAGCATCATCCTCTTTTCTGATCAGACCAAAGGCCAAAAGC